>DASVNS010000037.1:0-19600 GCA_036383735.1 Phenylobacterium sp.
ATGTCGGCGTGCGCCGGAGCGAGGGGCGCAGGTTCGACGTGGTCAAGGTGCAGCCGAACGGCGGCGCGCCGCGCGAGCTGTGGTTCGACCGCCGGACCGGCCTGCTGGGGCGCATGGCCGACCGGTCGGGGCCGCAGCCGACGACGGTCGAGTTGGGCGACTATCGCCGCGTCGGGCCGATGATGGTCCCGTTCCGGATCACGACCGTCGGCGGCGGGTTGGCGCGCCCGGCCGAGCGGGTGCTGCAGGCGGTGGAATTCAAGCCCGCGGACCGCGCGATCTTCAGCCTGCCGCGGCCGAAGGGGCCGTGAGGGCGGCGCGAAGGTTGGAGGTTGGGGCAGAGCCTGAGGCTTGCCCTTTCCACCCCCCGCTCTTCGGCGGGCGGTCCCCCTTTCCCGCTTGCGGGAAAGGAAGGGAATCGTTCTTTTTATGTTCTGGGATTTTGTTCCTTTCCCGCAAGCGGGAAAGGGGGACCGCGCCCCGTAGAGGGCGGGGTGGAAAGGGCAGGCGGCGGGCGCGGGCCGGACAGGCCGATTTTCCGGCGGCAATTCGCCTATGAGGCGATGATCTTCGATTTCTACTGTCCAGCGGCGCGGTTGGCGGTGGAGCGGATTGGGCGCGGTGCGGCGCCGGCTACCGCGACGCGGCCGCTTCCAGCGTTTCCTTGAGACCCTGGCGGGCCAGTTCGTCGGCGTGTTCGTTGTGTTCGTGGCCGGCGTGGCCCTTGACCCAGCGCCATTTCACGTCGTGGCGGGCGCGGGCCTCGTCGAGGCGGCGCCAGAGGTCGTAGTTCTTGACCGGCTTATTGTCGGCGGTCTTCCAGCCCCGGCGCTTCCAGGCGTGGATCCACTCCGAGATGCCCTTCATGACGTACTGGCTGTCGGTGTGCAGCTCGACTTCGCAGGGCTTCTTCAGCGCCTCGAGGGCGGCGATGGCGCCCATCAATTCCATGCGGTTGTTGGTGGTCGCAAGCTCGCCGCCCGACAGCTCCTTGGTGGTCCCACCATGCATCAGCACCGCGCCCCAGCCGCCCGGCCCGGGGTTCCCCGAGCAGGCGCCGTCCGTGTAGATCACCACGCCCGGTGTCACGCGGGCGCCCCGAACAGCACCAGGTCGGGCGAGCTGCGATGGACCGCCAGCTTGCGCTCGTATTCCAGCGGGTCCTTGGGCTTGACCAGCGCGCCTGCGGGAGTCGCGCCCCAGTCGGCGAGGCGGGTGAGGAAGAAGCGCATGGCCGCGCCGTGCGCCAGGATGGGCAGGGCGGCGCGCTCGGCGTCGGACAGCGGGCGGACGGTCTCGTAGCCGGCGATGAACTGCCGCGCCAAGGTGATGTTGAAGCTGCCGTCGGGCTCGAAGCACCAGGCGTTCAGCGCCACCGCCACGTCGTAGGCCAGGGCGTCCACGCAGGCGAAGTAGAAGTCGATGGCGGCCGCGAACTTGCCGCCGGCGAAGAACACATTGTCCGGGAAATAGTCGGCATGGATGACCCCGGTCGGGAGATCCTTCGGCCAGCGCTGGGCCAGCAGGTCCAGGTCGCCCGCGATCACCGCGGACAGGCCCGGCTTCAGCCCCTCGGCCGCATCGCGCAGCTTGGCGAACATGGGAGCCCAATCCGCCTGGCCCAGGTCGTTGGCGCGGCGAAGGGGGAAGCCCGCCTGCGCGAGGTGGAGCCCGGCCAGGCCGATGCCCGCCTCCCGGCAATGCGCCGCCGTCGGCCGGCGCACCGACAGCCCGTTCAGGAAGTCCACGAGCGCGCACGGCTTGCCGCGCACCCGCTTGATCAGCTGGCCGTTGCGGTCGGCCCGGGGTTCGGCCGACGGATAGCCGTGCCTGGCCAGCCAGCGCATGAGCTCCAGGAAGAACGGCAGGTCCGCCTCGTCCACCCGCTTCTCGTAGACGGTCAGGATGTAGCGGCCGGCTTCGGTCTCCAGCAGGAAGTTGGAGTTCTGGACGCCCTCGGCGATGCCCTTGAACGACAGGGCCGCGCCCAGGTCGAACTCGGCCAGCAGCGCCGCCAGCTCGTCGTCGGTGATGTCCGTATAGACCGCCATGGGGAGCGCATGAGGGAGGGAAGCGGAATCGTCAAGGCGGCCCCGGTCGGGACCAATCTCGCACGCCGGCGTTTATGGGTTTCGGACAAGCGCTGGGGCGCTTTCCGGGACGACACGGCTTTATGGTACAACGCTGGCGCCCGAGCGGGAGGAGCCCATGATCGAGCTGAAGGTCGAGCGGATCGGCGACCGAGTGGCCGTCGTCCTCACGGAAGACGTGCTGAAAGCTCTCCGCCTCAAGGTCGGAGACACGCTGCAGCTGGCGCACGCGGGCGACGACGAGACATTGCAGGCCACGGCCCGCGAAGGCTGGATCGACGATCCGCATGCGCGCGGCCGGGCGTTCCTCAGGCGCTACAACCGGACGTTCGAGCGGTTCGAGGGGTAGGCCGGCGGCGGGCGAGACGGTCGGCCTGGGGCATGTTACACTTGGGTGCTCGGAGCCCCCAGATGATCGTTTTGAAGATCAAGCAGACCGACGAAGGCCTCGCCATAGTCCTCAATCCGGAGGCTCAGGAACTCTTGAGCGCGACTGATGGGCAAAGCGTGGGCTTCCAGGTCGGGGACGACGGCCAACTCACCCTAGGTTCGGTGGATTTGTCTTTCGAAGCCCGGCGAGCGCGTGGCCGGGCCTTCCTCAAGCGCTACGATAAGACTTTCCAGGCGCTCGCAAAGTAGCTGCGATGACGGTCGAACCGGTCTGGCTGGACAAGCCCCTGTTGCTTGCCTTGTACGATGATGTTGTTGTGGCCTCGGGCGGAGCATCCGGGCTGCGCGACGAAGGCCTTCTCGAATCGGCGCTGGCGCGCCCCATCAATCGGCGCGCCTATGAAGGCGTCGAAGATCTGCTTGAGCTGGCGGCGACCTATGCCGTCGGCATCGCGTCGAACCATCCGTTCCTTGATGGCAACAAGCGTATGGCCTTCATGGCGCTTGGCCAATTCCTGGAAGACAACGGGGTCGTCCTAACGGCCGACACGGATGATGCGACGACAGTCATGTTGTCGGTGGCGACCGGGGCCACGGACATCGCGGCGCTGACCGAGTGGCTGCGCAACCGCACGCTGAGGATCGGTCGCGCCCCCTAAGCCACCGCCCGCGGCAGCTTGAAGGTCACCGTCTCGCGGGCGGTGTCGATTTCCTCGACCGTGACCGCGAAACGCTCCGACAGCTTGTCGATGACGCCCTGCACCAGCACTTCCGGCGCCGAGGCGCCCGCCGTGACACCCAAGGTGCGGATGCCCTGCAGCCAGGCCAGGTCCAGGCTCGACGCATCGTCGATGAGGTAGGCCTGCGCGCCGGACCGGCGGCCGACCTCGGCCAGTCGCACCGAGTTCGACGAATTGGCGCTGCCCAGCACCAGCAACACCTGCGAGCGGGCGGCGATGGCCTTGACCGCGTCCTGGCGGTTGGTGGTGGCGTAGCAGATGTCTTCCTTGTGCGGCGCGGCGATCTCCGGGAAGCGGGCGCGGAGGGCGGCCACGATGTCGGCGGTGTCGTCCACCGACAGGGTGGTCTGGGTGACGAAGGCCACGTTGGCGGCGTCGCGCGGCTGGAAGGCGCTGGCGTCCTCCACCGTCTCGATCAGCGCCACCGCGCCCTCGGGAAGCTGGCCCATGGTGCCCACCACCTCCGGGTGGCCGGCGTGGCCGATCAGCACGATCTCGCGGCCGGCGTCGAAGTGGCGGCCCGCCTCGACGTGGACCTTGGAGACCAGGGGGCAGGTGGCGTCGAGGTAGAGCATCTGCCGCGACCTGGCCTCGGCCGGCACCGACTTGGGCACCCCATGGGCGGAGAACACCACCGGCCGGTCCGCCGGGCACTCGTCCAGTTCCTCGACGAACACCGCGCCCAGCGCCTTCAGGCGGTCGACCACGTGGCGGTTGTGGACGATCTCGTGGCGCACATAGACGGGCGCGCCGTACTTGGCGATCGCCCGCTCGACGATCTGGATCGCCCGGTCCACCCCCGCGCAGAAGCCGCGCGGGCTGGCGAGCAGGACGGTGAGCGGCGGGCGGGCGGACATGGCCGGGAACCTAGTGCGGCGACAGGCAAGTCGCTAGTCGCGTTGCAGCCGCAATCGTCAGGCTGTACTTAACCCCCGACCCCGCGACGTCATCGCGGCCCTTAGTTCCGAGACGCTTCTCCATGCGCCGCCAGATGCTCGTCGCCGCCGCCGTGATGGCGGCCCTCACCGCAGTTCCCACCCTGTCGTACGCCCAGGGGCGCCGCGACCAGCAGGGCGACGAACGCAAGCAGCAGGAAGAGGCGGCCAAGAAGCGCAAGCAGAAGGAGGAATGGGGCGACAACCAGGCTCCGCTGCAGGCGCTTCGCAACGCCGGGCCGTGCCCGTTCGTGAAGTCGCTGTACGACGCGGCCCGCTACGTCGAGTTCAAGGAGGCCCGCGAGGCCTCGGCCAACGTCGCCTGGACGGGCGAGATCCAGGGCATCTCGGCCGGTTGCGCCTACAAGGACGATCAGCCGATCCAGGTGCGGATGGAAGTGCTGTTCGAAGTGGGCAAGGGCCCGCAGGCGACCACCCGCCAGAAGACCTATCGCTACTGGGTGGCGGTCACCGACCGCAACCGCGCGGTCCTGGCCAAGCAGACCTTCGACCTGCCGGTGACCTTCCCCGAAGGCGAGGACCGGCTCTACGTCACCGAGAACATCGACAACATCACCATCCCGCGCGCCTCGATCTCCACGTCGGGCTCGAATTTCGAGGTGCTGGTGGGCTTCGAGGTGACGCCGGAGATGGCGGCCTTCAACCGCGAGGGCAAGCGCTTCCGCCTGAACGTCGGTCAAGCGGGCGCCACGCCCAACCCATGAGCGACCTGAAATCGGCCCTCGGCGAGGCGGTCGAAGCCGCCTTCGCCGCCGTTGGCGCGCCTGCCGAACTGGGCCGCGTCACGCCCTCCGACCGCCCCGACCTGGCCGACTTCCAGTCGAACGGCGCCCTGGCCGCGGCCAAGCGCCTGGGCAAGGCGCCGCGCGAGATCGCGACGGCGGTGGTCGAGAAGCTGGCGGGCGACCCGCGGCTGGCCTCGGTCGAGATCGCCGGGCCGGGGTTCATCAACCTGAAGGTGGCCGACGCCGCCCTCTCGCAGCGCGCCAACCAGATCGCGGCCGACGCCCGCGCCGGGGCCGAGACCGTGGGCCATGCCCGCAAGGTCATCGTCGACTACGGCGGCCCGAACGTCGCCAAGCCGATGCACGTGGGTCACCTGCGCGCCTCTATCATCGGCGAGAGCATCAAGCGGGTCTACCGGTTCCGCGGCGACGAGGTGGTCGGCGACGCCCACTTCGGCGACTGGGGCTATCAGATGGGCCTGCTGATCGGCGCCGTCATGGACGAGAACCCCGCGATCGCCGCGCTGGTCGACACGCTGTCGGACAAGGATGGCCCGATCCCGCCGGCGTTCGAGACGATCACCCTGGCGGACCTGGACCGGCTGTATCCGCAGGCTGCCGCCAAGGGGAAGGACGACCCGGCCTATCGCGACCGCGCACGCAAGCTCACCGCCGACCTGCAGGGGCACAAGGCCGGCTGCTATGTGCTGTGGCGCCAGTTCCGGGCCGTGACGCAGGTGGCGCTGGAGCGTGACTTCCATGCGCTGGGCGTCGACTTCGACTGGTGGAAGGGCGAGAGCGACGCAGATCCGTTGATCGAGGGCATGGTGTCGGAGCTGGACGCCAAGGGCCTGCTGGTGGACGACCAGGGCGCGCGGATCATCCGTGTCGCGAAAGAGGGCGACAAGCGCGAGCTGCCGCCACTGCTGGTCGTGTCGTCGGAAGGCTCGGCGATGTACGGCACCACCGACCTCGCCACGATCCTGGACCGCAAGCACGCGTTCGGGCCGGACCTGGTGATCTATTGCGTCGACCAGCGCCAGGCCGACCACTTCGAGATCGTGTTCCGGGCGGCCTACCTGGCCGGCTATGCCGACGAGGGCCAGCTCGAGCACATCGGCTTCGGCACGATGAACGGGACCGACGGCAAGCCCTTCAAGACCCGCGAGGGCGGCGTCCTGAAGCTGAACGAACTGATCGAGATGACCCGTGGCAAGGCGCGCGAGCGGCTGCACGAGGCCGGCCTCGGTGAAAACCTGCCGGCGGACGAGTTCGAGCAGATCGCGGGCAAGGTGGCCGTGGCGGCGTTGAAGTTCGCCGACCTGCAGAACTTCCGCGGCACGTCCTACGTCTTCGACCTGGACCGCTTCACCAGCTTCGAGGGCAAGACGGGCCCCTACCTGCTCTACCAGGCGGTGCGGGTGAAGAGCCTGCTGCGCCGGGCGGCCGATGAAGGCGTCCAACCCGGTCCCATCACAGTGGGCGAGCCCGCCGAGCGCGACCTGACGCTCACCCTGGATGCGTTCGACGCGGCGCTGACGGAGGCCTACGACAAGAAGGCTCCGAACGCGTTGGCCGAGCACGCCTATCGGTTGAGCCAGGCGTTCTCGAAGTTCTACGCCGCCTGTCCGATCATGCTCAGCGAGCCGGCGGTACGCGCCTCGCGCCTGGCCTTGGCCACGGCGACGCTGCGCCAGCTCGCTCTGGCGCTGGACCTGCTGGGCATCGCGACGCCGGAACGGATGTAGGGCTGTTCATCCGGCAGTCAGGAGAGGGCGGTTTACCTGCGGCCTCTCCTGGCGCGGCATTTGCAGGCCCCGCGCCAGGAGCACCCATCCTGGACAGCCCAGTGACCAACGCAGAGATCACCCAGTCCATCGGTCGCAAGCTCGCCGAACGGCGCCGCGACCTGGAGCTCTCGCTCGCCGAAGTCGCCCAGCGCTGCGGCGTCAGCCTTCAACAGATCCACAAGTATGAGCGGGGCCAGAGCACCATCTCGGCGCCCATGCTGTATCGCCTGTCGCGGTGCCTCGGCGTACCGATCGTCTATTTCTTCGAAGCGCTGGATGCGCGGAACGACGGCGCGGGAGCCTCTCCAGACGGAGGGCCCCCGATCCGGGGCTGAGGGACCGGGGGCCTGGGGGCTGTCGACGGGAGCTGGGAATCCCTCACCGTCATGGGGTATAACTTCAACTGAGGCGGGAAGGTTTCATCGCGAACGCCAATTTTCCGCACTCGCGAGACGAGGTGGCGAAACGTGGCCCAGACGCGGCCAGCGGTGATCGAACGCCTCGTGCGGTCAGCCTAAGCACAATTCCGAGGACCTTCCTTGGCAATAGATCCTTCAAGGTTGAAGGGGATCCTTTTGAGGTCGATGATTCGCGAGGAACAGCCGGGATGGCCGCCATGATCGAAGAACGTCCAGAGGTTCAGGTTTTCGACGAGATCAGCCTGATCGAGCACGGGGTTCGCATGGCGGTCTCCAGATCGCTGCCGATCGGGCTGACCTATCCCCAGTATGAAGTGCTGAACCTGATCGCGCGGCGGGGCGAGGACCAGACGCCGGCCCATATCGCGGAGGCGCTGAGGATGACGCCGGGGGCGATCACCAACACCTTGCAACGGTTGGAAAGCGCGAACCTCGTCTCGGTGGAGCCTTGCCGGCTCGACAGGCGCCGGAAGCGCGTGCGGATGACCGCCCAGGGCCGCGACGTCTACGGACGCGCCATGGCCGCCATCCGGCCCAAGGTCGAGAAACTGCGCGAGGGTTTCACCCAGAAGGAATTCCGCGACGCCCTGCCGTTCCTGCGTGCGCTGCGCGTCTGGATGACCGAGATTTGAATCTGGTACCGCCGCACAGGGGATTTGACGGTTTGGGGTAGTCCCAGGACGGGCAGGGTTCTGGGATCGACGCGGAGTTCGATGCCTGAACCCGGCCTGACCTGCGCCGCAGGCGCCCTATCTCGACACCAAGCCGCCAAGACCGCCAAGGACGCCCAGCCACCCGTTGCCGGCGGCGCTCGCACAGGCCCCTTGGCGGTCTTGGTGACCTTGGCGGTCGTCGTGTTCTTTCGGCGGCGCGAACGTGTCGTTCGACCCGTCTAGAGCCCCTTCACTTTCACCAGATTGGTCTTCGGGATGGCGTTGGCGAACGCGCCGGTCATCTTGGCCTTTTCGCTGGCCAGGTCGGCCCAGGCGGCGGCAAAGGCGGCGGGTGTCGGTCCTTGCGGATCGCCGACCGCGAGCGCCCACGGCTTGCCGGCCAAGGCCGCCTGAAGCACCGCGCGAAGGTCGAGGTCGTCGCCCGGAGGCTCGGCCGGCGGCTTGAGGAGGCTATGCAGCACGAGCGCGTCAGGGCGTGGGGCGACGACGCTCGGCGCCGCGTCCGCCGGAAGGTCCTTGAGCGCGGCGAGGAAGCCGATCAGGACCATCCGCGCGCGGGTCGTGCGCCGGTCGCCGCCTGCCCACGCCAGAGGATCGCCGACCCCCGCGCGCACGAAGGCCCAGCCGCCGTTGCGGTGGGCGGTGTCGTAACTGGCGGCGATCCACAGGCGAACCACCGCGGTCAAGACGTGGCCGTGGCCGCCATCAGCTCCAGGGACAGGCGCCCGCTCATGCCTTCGACGGCGGTGTTGGTCATGAGCACGAAGCTGGTCTCGGTGGCCGGGTCCACGAACCAGCTATGGCCGTAGACGCCACCCCACATCCAGACGCCGGACGGCATCGGCGAGCCGGTCGCGGCCGGGTCGAGCATGACCGCGCCGCCGAAGCCGAAACCCCAGCCGGGGCCGGTCATGACAATGCTGTGCGAACCCGTCTGGTTGGTCATCATCGAGGCGGCCGTCGCCTGGCTGACAACCGGGCCGCCTCCCGAGCGGATCGTCTCCAGAAACGCGAGGAAGTCAGGCGCGCTGCACGCCATGCCGCCGCCGCCCGAGGGGAACGACGTCCGATCGAAGATGCGGTCCGGCGCGAAGCTGATCCCGGAGAGTTCGACGAACGGGACGACGTGGGTATCGCCCATCCGGATCGGCGGGGCCCCGTCGGCGTAGGCGGCGGCGAGCCGACCGCGGTCGGCGACCGTAAAGCCGGTGTCCGCCATGCCAAGCTTCGTGGTGAGCCTTTGGGCCATCACCTCGCCCAGCGACAGGCCGGTGGCGGCTTCGATGACGGCGCCGAGCACGTCCATGCCGACCGAATAGAGCCAGGCGGCGCCTGGCGGGAAGAACAAGCCGGCCTCGGCGATCCGCGGCAGGTTCTCGGCGAAGCCGACCCCAGGCTGGTCAAGGCCGTCCGAGACGCCGAGCTTCAGGTAGGGCCCGTCGGCCGGCTGCAGGAAGCCGTAGGACAGGCCCGAGGTGTGCGTCAGCAGCTGGCGGATGGTGATCGTCGGCGCCTGACCCTCCCAGCGGGGCTGGAACGCCGGCAGATACTTGGTCACCGGCTCGTCGAAGCCCAGCGTCCCGTCTTCGATCAGCGAAAGGGCCGCGGCGGTGACCATGGGCTTGGTCAACGACGCCGCGCGGAAGATGGCGTCGCGCGCCATGGGGCGGTCGGCCTCGCGGTCCGCCAGACCGGCGGCCCGGGCATAGACCACAGCGCCCTTTCGGGCGACGAGCACCACCGCTCCCACGATCCGCTGCTCGGCCAGGGCGGCGTCCACGATCGGATCCAGTCGTCCGGCCAGCGTCGCGTCGGGTCGATCCTTGAGGTCTGCCATGCCGTTCTCCCCTGCATTCTTCTGCGCCGGCAGACCTACACGAACCCGCGCGGCGTGGGCAAACGGATCGCCCGCGTGGACGTTCCGTGGGTCTGGAGGTTCGAGCTGCCTGGCGCCTTGCGCGTGGCGTGCCCCCATTGCGACGCACGAATGCCGTTGCCGTCCGTAGCGTCGAGGCGGGATAATGCGGGCTCGACTGACGGGAGCAGGGCGTTGCGGGACGGGATTGAACAGGCGGTGTGGGAGAGCCACCGGCCGAAACTGACCTATCCGTTCGAGCGCGGGCCCGGCGAGGGCGAAGCCATCGACATCGCCCCGGGCGTGAAGTGGATGCGGATGCCGCTATCGCCTCCGCTGGGGTTCATCAACGTCTGGGCCATCGCCGAGGACGACGGCTGGGCCATCGTCGACACCGGCCTGAGCGGCATCGACACGCGCAACGCCTGGCGGGCGGTGCTCAAGGGACCGCTCGAGGGAAAGCGCGTGACGCGGGTGTTCGTGACGCACATGCACCCCGACCACATCGGCATGGCCGGCTACCTGACCCGCAAGTTCGATGCGCGGCTCTGGATCACCCGGCTGGAGTTCGTGACCTGCCGCTCGCTGGCGTCCGACACCGGGCGCGAGGCGCCGGCCGACGGCCTGGCTTTCTACAGGGCGGCGGGCTGGGACGAGGATGCCCTGGAGACCTATCGCGCCCGCTTCGGGGGCTTTGGCCGGGGCCTCTACGCGTTGCCGGACAGCTTCCGCCGGCTGAGCGACGGTGACGAGGTGAAGATCGGGGACCACGCCTGGCGCGTGGTGGTGGGCTCAGGTCACAGCCCCGAACATGCCAGCCTGCACTGCGCCGACCTGAAGCTGATGATCTCGGGCGACCAGGTGCTGCCGAAGATCTCGTCCAACGTCTCGGTGTTCCCGATTGAGCCGGACGCCGACCCGTTGACCGACTGGCTGACGTCGCTGGAGCGGATGAAGGTCAAGGTGTCGGACGATGTGCTGGTGCTGCCGGCGCACAACGAACCGTTCCACGGGCTGCACGCGCGGATCGACCATTTGGTGAGTGGCCACGAAAGCGGGTTGGGGCGATTGCGCGACCTGCTCGCCGAACCCAAGCGGGTGGTCGACGTGTTCCACGTGCTCTTCCGGCGCCAGATCGGCCAGAACCTGCTTGGCCTGGCGACGGGCGAGGCGCTGGCGCACCTGAACTGCCTGATCTCCCGCGGACAGGCCACGCGGTCTCGCGACGAGAACGGCGTCGACTGGTATCGGGCGGCGGCCTAGATTCGGACGCAGAGGGCTGGAGACAGTCGCGACGCCGCCTCGAGGGCGCGCGGGACATCAAGAAGGCGACGCGAACTATGACGGACCGGATCACCTCGGATTTTGGCGCCAGGTCCACGGCTCGGGAGGTCGCGGCCGGCCACGACCTGAACGGCGTCCGCGCCATTGTCACCGGCGGCGCCTCGGGGATTGGCGTAGAGACCGCACGCGCGCTTGCCGAGGCGGGGGCCGAGGTGATGCTCGCGGTGCGCAACACCGAGGCCGGCGAGGCTACGGCCGCCGAGATCGGCAAGACGGCGCCCGGCAAGGTGTCGGTGGGCAAGCTGGACCTGTCGGACCTGCCGACCGTCGCGGCGTTCGCCAGCGCCTGGGGTGACCGGCCGCTGGACATCCTGATCAACAACGCCGGCGTGATGGCCTGTCCGCAAAGCTACACGGCGCAGGATCTGGAGATGCAGGTCGGCTCCAACCACTTCGGCCACTACCTGCTCTCGATACTGCTGGCCCGCGCCCTGATGAACGCGGCCGACGAGGGGCGACAGAGCCGGGTGGTCTCGCTCTCGTCGATCGGTCACCGACGCAGCGGCGTCAACTTCGACGACATCCACTATCGCCAGCGACCCTACGACAAGTGGGAGTCGTACGGCCAGTCGAAGACCGCCAATTCCCTGTTCGCCGTGGGCTTCCACGACCGGTTCGCGGACCTGGGGGTCACGGCCAATGCGGTGATGCCGGGCGGGATCTTCACGCCGCTGCAGCGCTACCTTCCCCGCGAGGAGATGATCGCCTTCGGCTGGATCGACGAGAACGGCAAGCTGAACGACCGCTTCAAGTCGACCGAGCAGGGCGCGTCCACCAGCGTGTGGGCCGCGCTGGGCGAGGAACTGGAAGGCGTGGGCGGCCTCTATCTGGAAGACTGCGCCCAGGCGGCGCCCTGGACCCAGGAAAATCCGTTCGCCGGGGTGATGCCGCACGCGCTGGACCCCGACGCCGCCGACCGGCTGTGGGCGGTGTCGGAAGAGACCACGGGCGCTCGGCTGTAATCCAGGGCTTGGCCTTGGCGCGGGAATGCCTAGGTTTGCGACATGAGCGTGAATGTCAGGGTGGCGACCGTCGCCGACGCGCCGCTGATCCTGTCCTTCGTGGTGGCGCTGGCGGAGTACGAACGGCTGCTGGACCAGGTCGAGGTGACCGAAGCCGATATCCGGCGCGACCTGTTCGGGGAGAACCCCCGCAGCTTCTGCGAAATCGCCGAGCATGAGGGCCAGCCGGTGGGCTTCGCGCTGTGGTTCTACAACTACTCCACCTTTCGGGGGCGGGCGGGGATCTACGTCGAGGACCTGTTCGTGCGGCCGGAGTCGCGGGGCGTGGGCGCGGGCAAGGCGCTGCTCAGCCGGCTGGCGCAACGCTGCGTGGACGCCGACCTGGCGCGGCTGGAGTGGTCGGTGCTCAACTGGAACGCGCCGTCGATCGCCTTCTATGACAGCCTGGGCGCCGACGCGATGACCGAGTGGACGGTGCGCCGGCTGGACGGCGAAGCGTTGCAGCGCCTGGCTGGCGCCCGCACGCCGGCTGAAATCTGAAGGCTCGGCCTGGGCTCAGGCGGCCCAGGCGGCGGCGAACCGGCGAAGCAGGGCCAGGGCGGCGCTGTCGGCCAGGCTTGGCGTGGCGCTCAGGCGCACGAACAGGCAGCCGGCGGGGCGGCGGCCACGGGCGGGAAGGCCTTCGCCTTCGACGCGGACCAGCCCACGTTCGGCGGCCTTGCGGTCGACCCAGATGCTGCGCGGCCCGAGCGGCGTATCGACGGTGATCCGTCCGCCCTTCTTCAACAGGCCGGGACCCACCTTGGCGGTCATCCAAAGATCGTCGCCGCGCACCAGGACCCCGTCCATGGCGCGGATATAGACGGCAAGCTCGGCGCCGGCGGCGCGCACCTTGTCGCCCGATCGCAGCCCGCGCGGCAGGGTGATGCGGATCAGCTGTCCGTCCGGCATCCGGTGGTCGATGTCGCCGCCTTCGAGGGCAAGCCTGGGCGAGATCTCGAGATCGGGGTCCGGCGTGGCGCGCGGGCGAACCGGCGGGCTGACGAACCGGTCGCCGAGCGGGTCCTGTAGCCGTTGATAGGCGTCCACCACCTGGCGGAAGGCGCCCTCGTCGCCGCCCGAGTCGGGATGGGCTCGCTTGGCGGCGTCCCGGAACGCCTGGCGCACTTCGGCGGGCGTCGCCGCCGAGCTCACGCCCAGGATCTCGCGCGCCGTCTTCAGGGTCATGTCGGGTGCGGTCCGAGTCATGAACCGGGACGCTAGGGGAAACGGCGTCAACGCACCGTTAAGCGCTCGCAACGTCGCGCACCGCCGCGCTATATCCGCAGGGTGACCGACAAGACCCTCATCCCGGCGTCGCCCAGCGAGGACGAATACCTCCGCCAGGTGGCCACCGCGCAGCCGCCCGCCCTGCTCAGCGAGGCCGATCCGTTCGCGCTCTTCGACGAGTGGTTCAAGGAGGCTCTGCAGAAGGAGCCCGACGACGCCAACGCCATGACCCTGGCCACCGTCGACGCCGACGGCCTGCCCGACGCGCGGATGGTGCTGTTGAAAGACGTCGATCCGTCGGGGTTCGTGTTCTACACCAACCTGGAGAGCGCCAAGGGGCGGGAGCTGGCGGACAATCCCAAGGCGGCGCTGTTGTTCCACTGGAAATCGCTGCGTCGCCAGGTGCGGGTGCGCGGGACCGTGACGCCGACCACCCCCGAAGAAGCCGACGCCTATTGGGCGACGCGGGCGCGGCCTGCCCAGATCGGCGCGTGGGCCTCCGATCAGTCGAGGACCCTCCCGGACCGCCTGGCGCTGGAGAAGCGGATCGCCCAGGTCGGCCTGCGGTTCGGACTGGGCAAGGCGCCGCGGCCGCCGCACTGGTCGGGCTTCCGCGTCGCGCCTCAGGCCATCGAGTTCTGGCGCGACCGGCCGTTCCGCCTGCACGAGCGGCTGGTGTTCGAACGCGCCCCGGGCGGGTGGACCACGCGCCGCCTGTTCCCTTGAGCGGCTCGACGCCCGTGAAGGCCGAGATCGTGAGGGCCGAGATCGTGGAAGCCGAGATCGTGGCCTGGCTGACGGCGCGCACCGACAAGGCCATCGAGACCGCCTGCGCCCATGTCTTCCTGGGCAAGGATGCGGCGTGGAAGATCAAGCGGCACGCCGACCTGGGCTATGCCGACTTCTCCACGCCGGAGCGCCGGAAATGGGCGCTGGACCGCGAGCTGGAATTCAACAAGCCCGCGGCGCCCGACATCTATCGCGCCGTGCGGAAGATCACCCGCGAGGCGGATGGGTCCCTGGCCATCGATGGGCGCGGCGACGCCATCGAGCATGTGCTGGAGATGCGCCGCTTCGACGAGAGCCAGGTGCTGGCGGCCAGGCCGGAGACGGTGACCGGCGACCTCGCCGAAGCGCTGGGCCGGATGATCGCCGACTTCCACCTTACCGCGCCGCTGCGGCCGGCGGGCGGGCTGGCCGCGCTGAGCTTCACCGTGGGCTCGAACGCCCAGCTGCTGCGCGAGACGTGCGAGGGCCTGGATCGGGATCGGGTCGAGACGATGCTCGCCCTGACCGAGATCGAGTTGGAACGGCAGGCGCCGCTGCTGGCGCACCGCGCCGCGGCCGGGTTTGCGCGGCGCTGCCATGGCGACCTGCACCTGGGCAACATCCTGCTGGAGACCGGGCGGCCGGTGCTGTTCGACTGCATCGAGTTCAACGACGTGCTCTCGGACCTGGACGTGCAGTACGACCTGGCCTTCCTGCTGATGGACCTGGATTTCCGCGGTCGACGAGACGCCGCCGTGCGCGCGCTGTCGGCCTATCTGGACCAGGCGGCGCGGGGCTTCCCGGCGGAGATCTGGGAAGGTCTGGCGAGCCTGCCGTTGATGCTGTCGGTGCGGGCGGCGGTGCGGGCCCACGTCTGCGCGCACTCCGGCGAGCCCGCCGCGGCCAGGGCCTATGTGGAGGCGGCCATCGCCCACCTGTCGCCGGCGCCGCCGACGCTGGTCGCGGTGGGCGGGTTGTCGGGTTCCGGCAAGTCGCACTTCTCGCGGGCCATCGCGCCGTCTCTGGGCGCTTCGCCGGGAGCGGTGATCCTGCGGACCGATGAGATCCGCAAGCGGCTGCTGAACATTCCGCCCACCCGGACCATGGATCCGGCCAGCTACACGGCGCCGTTCTACGCCCGCACCTACGACACCATGGTCGACAATGCGCGCGCCCTGCTGACGGCGGGCTGCTCGGTGGTGTTGGACGCCACCTTCATCGACCCCGGCCTGCGCAGCCGGGTCGAGGCGCTGGCGGCGGACTGCGGCGTGCCTTTCAGGGCCGCCTGGATGGATGGGCCGATCGCCGTCCTGGAGGCGCGCGTGGCGGGCCGGAACGGCGACGCCTCGGACGCCACCGTGGCAGTGCTGCACGAGCAGGCGGCGCGGCTGAAAACGCCGGTCGGCTGGCCGATGGTCGACGCCCAGCTCTCGACCGACGAGGCGGCGAGCGCCTGGACCAGCGGCCGCGATTGACCCCGCTGCCATTGCCGAACCGGCGTCCGTTCCCTAATCCTACCCGATAAGTAGAAGGCGATTAGGTAGGACGACGCAGATGCTGGGCCTGATGCAAAATTGGCCGTTGACGGTCGACAAGATCCTCGACCACGCCGAGGCTTGGCATGGCGGTCGCGAGGTGGTGAGCCGCTCGATCGAAGGCCCGATCGTGCGCACGACCTATGGCCAGATCCACGAGCGGGCCAAGCGGGTGTCGAATGCGCTGAAGGGCCTGGGCGTGCAGGCCGGCGACCGGGTCGCGACGCTGGCCTGGAACACGGGCCGCCACATGGAAGCCTGGTACGGCATCATGGGCATCGGCGCCGTCTGCCACACCCTGAACCCGCGGCTGTTCGCCGAGCAGCTCTGCTACATCATCAACCACGCCGAGGATAAGGTCGTGCTCACCGACCTGACCTTCCTGCCGCTGTTGCTGGAGAACCGCGCCAAACTACCGACCGTGAAGCACGTGATCGTGCTGACCGACGAGGAGCATATGAAGGGCGTCACCCTTCCGGGCGCGCTCTGCTTCGAGACGCTGCTGGCGCAGAGTTCCGCGGAATGTGCCTGGGGCGACTTCGAAGAAAACACCGCGGCCGGCCTTTGCTACACCTCGGGCACGACGGGCAATCCGAAGGGCGTGCTGTACTCGCACCGCTCCAACTTCCTGCACACCCTGGTCACCATGGCCGCCGACGTGCTTGCGATCTCCGCCACGGACACCGTCTTGCCGGTGGTGCCGATGTTCCACGCCAACGCCTGGGGGCTGACGTTCTCGGGCCCGGCTGCGGGAGCGAAGATGGTGATGCCCGGCGCGAAGCTGGACGGCGCCTCGATCCACGAACTGATCGAGACCGAGGGCGTCACCGTGTCGGCGGCGGTGCCCACGGTGTGGCAGATGCTGCTGACCCACCTGCGCGAAACGGGCGGCAAGGTCACGACCCTGAAGCGGGCGGTGATCGGAGGCTCGGCGGTCCCCGAGGCCATCGTACGGGCTTTCCGCGACGACTATGGGGTGGACGTGACCCATGCGTGGGGGATGACCGAGACCTCGCCCCTGGGCACCCAGGGGACGCCCAACGCCGCGGTCGCGGCCATGGGCCCGGAAGACCAGCTGCGCTTCAAGCTGAAACAGGGCCGGCCGCCGCTCTGCATCGAGATGAAGCTCGACGACGACGCCGACCAGCGGCTGCCGCAAGACGGCGTGACCTTCGGTCGGTTGAAGGTCAAGGGGCCGTTCGTGGTGGGCGAGTACTTCAAGGGCGACGGCGGCGAGATCCTGGACGCGGCCGGCTTCTTCGACACCGGCGACGTCGCCACGATCGACGGGTACGGCTACATGCAGATCACCGACCGCGCCAAGGACGTCATCAAGTCCGGCGGGGAGTGGATCAGCTCCATCGAGATCGAGAACATCGCCATCGGTCACCCGAAGGCGGAAAACGCCGCGGTGATCGGCGCCTTCCATCCCAAATGGGACGAGCGCCCGGTGCTGCTGGTGAAGCTGCGCCCGGGCGTGGAAGCCACGAAGGACGAGTTCCTGGCCTTCCTGGAGGGCAAGATCGCCAAGTGGTGGACGCCGGACGACGTGGTCTTCGTCGACGACATCCCCCTGGGCGCCACCGGCAAGGTCGACAAGAAGCTGATCCGCGAGCGGATGAAGGACTATGTCCTGCCGACGGCCAAGACCAAGGCGACGGCGTAGCTGCCTGAACCCTACCTCCCCGGCGGAGCCGGGGGAGGTAGGGAGTGCCCTGCTAAGCTCGGGGCTTGGCCGAGGCCATGACGGCCTCAACCTCGGGCAGGCTCGCCTCGAAATAGTGTTCGCCCGGCGCCATGTAGATCACGAAGTACGACTTGCCGCCCGTCTCCGCCGCGAGGGCGGCGCCCCTGACCTCGAGTCCATCCTCGGTGCGAGCCGAGAGGTCGAACCTTACCGCCATCTCGCCGCCGAACCGCGCCGGACGGGGCTTGGTCGTCTCGACCCGCTGGTAGCCCATGGCCGCGATGCTGTCGGCCACGAACTCCATCCGCTCCGAACTGTTCATTCCCGCGCGCAGCTTCGGTGTCGGCTTCTCCTTGGCCGCCTTTTTCACCAGGGAATCACCCACGGCCAAGCCGTCGGTCACATAGAGGCGGTTCAGCAGCGGGCCGTCGATCGACAGCACCGTCACCTTCTTGTTCGCACCGGGCAGCAGCGCGCTGACGTTGGACCACTCCCGGCCCAGGGTGACCTCGGCGGCGCCCAACGTCATGGGACCGGCCGGCACGGCCGGGATCGATTGGCAGGCAGCGAGACCCAGCAGGACGCCGGCGGCGAGGAAGGGACGCAGGGCGCGCATGTCAGTCACCTTTCGAGAGGGAGTTGAGGGTTTCGCGCACCATCCAGCCGTCCTCGGCCTGGGGGGCGCGCGCGAGATAGGCTTCGAGGGCGACGCGTGCGCCCGCCCGGTCTTCGGTCCGGCGCAGCGCCTCGCCCAGCTCGCGCCAGGCCGCCGCCGGCGCGTCGGGCTGGGTCGCCGCCTCGCGGTAAGCATCCGCCGCCCGCTTCAGGTCGCCGTCCTTGCCGCGCTGCCGATAGGCCTCGCCGCGATAGAAGTTCAGGACGCCGAGGTCCTCGTTGGACCGGCTCAGCCGGTCGATGATGTACAGGGTTTCGCCGAAGTCGCGCCGGCGCAGGTCATCCTTCAGCCAAGCGCCCAGGAAGGGGCGGATGGCCGCGCGGTGCCGGTTCTCAACTGGTTTGGCTGCGGCGGTCAGCTTGGCGGCCTCGGCCTCCAGCCTTGCGGCGCGCTCCGGCTCCAGCGGATGGCTGTCGAAGATGCCCAGGCGCGTGTCCTGCTTGCGCACACGCTCGAAGTCGGACGTGGCCGTCTCGGCCATCAGGTCACGCCACACCGTGACAGAGGCGCCGGGGCGGTATCCCGCGTCCGCCGATCGGCGGACGCCCAGCATGTCGGCCTCGGTCTCCTGTTGGCGCGAGAAGCGGAAATACGAGGCGATCGAGGCGAGGTAGATGGCGTCCACCAGTCCTCGCGTCGCGTCGCCGATCGATTGCGCGCTCTGGTAGTCGGTCGTACCCGCCGTGGCGACGGCGCCGACGACCGCCACTCCCACCACCAGCACCATGGCCGCGTTGCGCCGGTTCTTGTCCGCCTGGTGCGCCTCGATCGAGTGGTTCTCGACGAAATGACTGACCTCATGGCCCAGCACGAACGCCAGCTCCGCCTCATCCTCGCAGCGCAGCAGAGTGCCGGACCAAATCTCGCTGTAGCCGTTGGGCGCCATGCTCGCGTTGAAGAACGGCCGGTCCATCACATAGAGCCGGACGTCGCCGCAATGCTGGGCCGCCACCTTGCAGATCACGTCGCGGACGTAGGCGTTCAGCGCGGGATCGGCATTCAGCTCCGCCTTGCGGCGAGCTTCGCGCTCGGCCTTGTCCATCACGTCCCAGAAGCCGGCCTCGGCGCTGTTCGGCGCGGGCTTCAACCCCGGCGTCCGTGGCTGCGCGTGCGCGTTCGCGCCCGCCAGGAGGGCCACGGACAAGGCGACCGAGACGCGGGCCCTGCGCTTCCGCATCAGAGCGGGATGTCATTCAGCAGCGACGTGGCCAGCGACTTTGCGCCCTGGGGGTCGCGCATGTCGGCATTCGGCCCGGCGACCGCGACATTGAACCAGGCGACCTTGCCGGTCTTCAGGTCGACCAGCGAGGCCATGACCTGCTGTTGCCCTAGCGGCACGGAGACGCCCAGCATGGCCATGCCGATCGAGGTCGCCACGCGGCCGCCGCTCGCGTAGTTGCCCTTGGCGTTCACGAACAGGGCGTATTGGGCCCCGTATTGCTCGGCCAGCGCCTTTGTCCCGTCGCCCAACGTCCAGTCGAACGCCGCTCCCTTGGTCGGCAGTCTGATGCCGCTGTAGTTGAACAGGATGATCGACTGGCCGACCGCACCGTTCAGGCGCAGCAGCTGGCCGGTCCGCCCCTCCATCGCCGCCTCGGGGTCGATCATCTTGAAGCCGTGGGCCCGGCTTTTGAGCTGGTCCTCGATCTCGTGGGCGAGGTTCGCCTGGGCGGACTTGCTCCAGTCGGCGCGCGGCTCGGTCAGGCCGCTGGCCGTCAGC
>DASVNS010000038.1:0-7812 GCA_036383735.1 Phenylobacterium sp.
CGCCGCCCAGGCCCGCGCCATCTACGAAATGGAGATCCGCGAGCGCGACGGGCGAGCGCGCCGGCTCGAGACCCTGACCCGCGAACACGAAGACTGGCTTCGCCGTTCGGCCGCGGCGACCAAGCGCGTGGCGCAACTGGAGGAGTCGCGGGTGAAGGCGCATGCCGCGCTGGTCGGCGTCCAGGACGCACCGTCCACCCTCGAAGGCCGCAAGACCGCCTTGCTGGATGAACTTGCCGCCGCCGACGCGCGCCGCGCCAAGACGTCCGACGCGCTCGCCGCCGCCGAGCACGAGCGCACCGAGGCCGACCGGGGACTGCGCGCTTGCGAGGCGGCAGCCGCGGAAGCGCGCGAGGTCCGCGCCAGCCTCACCGCCCATGCCGAAGCTGCGGTCCAGCGGCTCAAGGAGGTCTCGGAGAACATCCGCGAGGCCGCGAAGATGGAGCCGGAGGAACTGGCGAGGAAGCTGGCCGACGAGGCCGTGGCGATCCCGTCCGACGCCGACGGCATGGAGGCTCACCTCTTCAACCTGGAACGCCAGCGCGAAGGCATCGGCCCAGTTAACCTGCGCGCCGAAGAGGAAGCCCAGGAGGTGGCGGGCCGCCTGGAGACGATGAACGTCGAGCGCGCCGACCTCGCCGGGGCCATCGCGCGGCTGCGCCAGGGCATCGACGAACTGAACCGCGAAGGCCGCGAGCGCCTGACGGCCGCGTTCGGGGTCATCAACGCGCACTTCAAGACCCTGTTCTCCACCCTGTTCCAGGGCGGCCAGGCCGAGTTGCGGCTGGTCGAATCGGACGACCCGCTGGAGGCGGGCCTCGAGATCTATGCCTGTCCGCCCGGCAAGCGGATGGCGACGATGAGCCTGATGAGCGGCGGCGAGCAGGCTCTGACGGCTTCGGCCTTGATCTTCGCCGTGTTCCTGGCCCAGCCAGCGCCGATCTGCGTGCTGGACGAAGTGGACGCCCCGCTCGACGACGCCAACGTCGACCGCTTCTGCAACATGGTCGATGAAATGTGCCGTCGCACCGAGACGCGGTTCATCGTCATCACCCACAATCCGGTGACGATGGCCCGGACCGACCGGCTTTTCGGCGTCACCATGGCCGAGCAAGGTGTGTCGCAGCTCGTATCCGTCGACCTGCGGCAGGCGGAGGCGATGGCGGCCCAGTGATGCGACTTCCTGGCGGCTTGACGGCCGATACCTACGATTTCACAATATAATCAATATCTTATAGAGTATCGAACGAATCTTGACGCACTGCAAACGCGTCTATAGGTTCCGCGCCACCTGAGGATCCGGCATCGACGGGCCGACGGGGCGCGAGGCTTCCCTTCCATGCCGAAGCAAGACGAGACGCGCGAGGAAGCGCTTCGGAGGTTGAGCGCTCGGGCGGGGGCTCTTGAGGCTCGTACTGTCCAGACGCCACAGGATCATGGCGTCAAGGCGGCAGGTTATGGATATCGCCTGCTCGGCGTGTTGCTGGGCGGGTTGTTTGTAGGCTTGGGGTTCGGGGCGGCGGTGGATGCACTGGCCGGGACGAGACCTTGGGCCATGATCGTCGGGGTCCTGGTGGGCTTTGGCGTGTCGATCTGGATGGCGGTCGTGTCGGCTCGAAAGATGTCGGCCGATCTCGAGCGGGAGCTAGGCCCCGCGAGAGACCTGCCTCCCGACGGCGAAGAAGACGTTTGAAGGAGTTCGAGGCGGCATGGCCGACCCGATGCATCAGTTCCAGATCCACAAGCTTGTGGATCTGCCGGATTTCGCGATCCCAGGCGTGGGCGTCATCGACATGGCGTTCACCAACTCGACGCTGGCCATGACTTTGGCGGCGGCGGGCATCGCGGGTTTCTTCGCGCTGGCGACCTCCAAGGGCGCCGTCGTGCCGGGGCGCCTGCAGATGGTTGGCGAGTCGGCCTTCAACTACATCGACAATCTCACGACCTCGATCATCGGGCATGAGGGGCGGAAGTTCTTCCCCTTCATCTTCACGCTGTTCCTGTTCATCCTGGCGATGAACCTGCTGGGCCTGTTCCTGGTGTTCACGGCCACTTCGCAGCTCGCCGTGACCGCGACGCTGGCGGCTATGACCATCCTGCTGGTGCTGATCATCGGCTTCGCCCGTAACGGGCTGAACATGTACAAGCTTTTCGTCCCGGCCGGCGTGCCCTGGTACATGTTGATCCTGGTGACGCCGATCGAGTTCATCTCGTTCCTGCTACGTCCCGTCACCCTGGCGCTTCGTCTGTTCGGCAACATGCTTGGCGGCCACGTCGCCCTGAAGGTGTTTGCCGGATTCGTCGTCTCGCTGGGCATGATGGCGGCCGGCGGCGGCCTCGGGTTGTTCGGCATCCCCGGCGCCCTGCTCTCGCTAAGCGGCGTCGTGGCCCTGACGGCTCTCGAGTTCCTCGTGGCCTTCCTGCAGGCTTTCGTCTTTGCGGTTCTGGCCTGCGTCTATCTCAACGACGTGGTCAACCTCGGCCATCATCACTGACGGCCGATCTTCAAAACCCTCAATCTCAACTTCGTATTAGGACCAACACACCATGGAAGCGGAAGCGGCTAAGTTCATCGGCGCGGGCCTCGCGACCCTCGGCATGATCGGTGCGGGCATCGGCGTGGGCACCCTGTTCAGCGGGTTCCTGCAAGGCGCCACGCGCAATCCGTCCGCCGCCGGCGGCCAGTTCACCAACCTGATCCTCGGCGCGGCTCTGACCGAAGCCCTGGGGATCCTGGCCTTCGTGCTCGGCCTCCTCATTCTCTTCAGCTAAGGCCGCGCCCGACCATGGCGCGCGGCTTCGGTGCTGCGCGCCCATGGCGGACCACAAGGACTTACGAGCCTGATGGCCACTGAGACCCATTCTGCGTCGCCCGCCGACGCCCCCGGCGAAATTCCCGCCGCCGACGCCGCGCAAGCCGTGACCGGCCACGAGGTCCCTACGGGGACCACGGAGGCTGCGGGCCATGGCGAAGGCGGCGGCGGTCTGCCGCAGTTCGACTTCCAGTACTGGGGCGGCCAGATCGTCTGGCTCCTCCTGCTGTTCGCGATCCTCTACCTGCTGTTCGCGCGCGTCTTCGTGCCGCGCTTCCGGAAGGTGGCGGACACCCGTGCGCAGACCATCGCCGACGCGCTTGCCCAGGCGCGCCTCGTCCAGGCCGAGGCGGACGCCAAGGCCCAGGGCGTGAAGTCGGACATCGACAAGGCCCGCGCCGACGCCCGCAAGCTGGTGGCCGACGCTCGCACCCAGGCGACCGCCGAAATGGCCAAGACCCAGGCGGCGCAAGACGCCGAATTGGCGGCCCAGATCGACAAGGCCGAGGTGCGGATTCGCGGCCTTCGCGACCAGGCGATGGCCAATGTCAGCGGCATCGCCGGTGAAACGGCGGCGGCCATCGTCGCCAAGCTCACCGGCAAGCCGGTCTCCGCCGCCGAAAACAAGGCCGCCGAGTCCAAGGTTGTCGAGGGGGTCGCCTGATGCCTGCGTTTCTAGATCCCACCGAGGCCGAATTCTGGGTTGGCATAGGCCTGCTGATCTTCCTGGCGATCGTCATCTTCGTTGCGAAGGCGCCCCGCGCGATCGCCGCGGTGCTCGACGCCAAGGCGGCCACGATCCAGGCCGACCTGGACGAGGCCGCGCGCATCCGTGACGAGGCTCAGCGCCTCCTGCAGGAACTGCAGGCGGAACGCGAGGCTGCGCAACGCCAGGCCCAGGAGATGCTGGCCTCCGCCCAGGACCAGGTTCGCCTGTTCGAGGCGGATGCAAAGGCCAAGCTCGAGGAGAGCCTGGCCCGCCGGCAGAAGCTGACCGAACAACGCATCCAGATCGCCGAAGCTCAGGCCGCCGCCGACGTGAAAGCCGCTGCCGCCGACATGGCCGCGCAGATGGCGGAGCGGGTTCTCACCCAGCGCCTGGTCGGCGCGACGTCCGACCCGCTGATCGACGCGGCGATCGGCCAGCTGGCGGGGAAGCTGCAATAGCTGACGAGATCGGGCTCGCGCTCATGTAGCGCGGCCCGTGGCCGGGCGCCTGGCGTTGGGGAACGCCGCGCGCCCGTGACCTGTCCACGAACCCCACAATCACATGAACAGTCTGGCGGCGCTCCACACCTGGGAGGCTCGCCGGATCCCGGACTGTCCTTGAGTATTGTGGGGTTCGTGGGCGCCCTTTTCACCGAGGTCCGCCGATCCGCCGCGAGCGGGGATGCGCGGTGGCGACGAGACCTACCGGCGGAACCGGCGGCGCAGGCTTTTGATGAACCGGATGCGCTTCGGCAACAGGATGCGTTCGACCCGCAGCGTCTGGTGATAGAACAGCGCCATGAACTCCGGCTCGCGGCGCAGCAGGCGGCGGATCGGGTAAAGCATCCGCGGGTGGGCGCGGTGCAGCCGTACGAACTGCCGGCGCGCCTTGAAGGAGTTCTTCAACACCACCATCAGGCCGACCACGATCACCGGAATTCCGCCGGGACCCGGCAGCGGGGCAATAGCGATCCCCAGGATGATGATGGCGAAGCCAAGCAGCACCAGCCCGAACCGCTTAATGCGGCCGGCAATCTCGCGCGCGAGATCGTCCGTGGCGCGATAGACGCGCAAAGATGGCATGGCGAATGACACTTGGTAGTCCTGGGGGGCGTGCGGCGGAGCGGGGAAATCCCACCGTCACTGCCTCCATATGCGTACGTATCGGAGAATCGTAAAGACGCCGTGCCGTTAAAGTTTACGAACGCGCAGCTATTCCCCGACCCATGGCGCCGGCGCCACACTCGCGTGCAGCACTGTCACAGATCGGCACAAGAATCCGTGCATTTTCGGTGACTTACGTCGTGGCGATTTCCGGCTTCCAGCCTAGCTTCGGCTTACGCGCGGCGAGCGTTTCATCCAGTCGGCGCAAGGGGGCCAGGTGCGGCGCGTCCTTGAAACGCGCGACATCTCCAAGCTTGGCCGTTGCGGCCAAAGCGCGCAGCGCGTCGCAGAAACGGTCCAGTTCGCGCTTGGATTCCGTCTCGGTCGGCTCGATCAGCATCGCCCCGTGCACCACGAGCGGGAAGTACATGGTCATGGGGTGGAAGCCCTCGTCGATCATGGCCTTGGCGAAATCGAGGGTGGTGATCCCCGTCCCGTCGAGCCAGGCGTCGTCGAACAGCGCCTCGTGCATGCAGGGCCCGTCCGGGAAGGCGGGTGTCATGACCTCAGATAGCCGGGCCTTGATGTAGTTGGCGTTGAGCACGGCGTCCTCCGCGACCTGCCGCAGCCCGTCGGCCCCATGGCTGCGCATGTAGGCATAGGCGCGGACGAACATGCCCATCTGGCCCTGGAAGGCCGACATCCGGCCGAACGCCTGGGCGGCCTCGTCCCTGGGCTCTTCGACCAGCTGCAGGCCGTCAGTCCCGCTGACCACCCACGGAGCGGGCGCAAAGGCCGCAAGCGCCGCCGACAGCACGACCGGCCCCGCCCCCGGCCCGCCGCCGCCGTGCGTGGTCGAGAAGGTCTTGTGCAGGTTGATATGCATCGCGTCGACGCCCAGGTCGCCCGGCCGCACCCGGCCGACGATGGCGTTGAAATTGGCGCCGTCACAATAGAAGTAGGCGCCGGCCTCGTGGGTCAGGCGGCCGATCTCGATGACGTCGCGTTCGAACAGACCGCAGGTGTTGGGGTTGGTCACCATGATCGCCGCGACGTCGGGGCCGAGCTTGGCGGCGAGGTCGGCGAGGTCGACGCGGCCGTCTTCGGTCTGGGCGATTTCCTGGACAGCGTAACCGACGAAGGCGGCGGTGGCCGGGTTGGTGCCGTGGGCCGAGGTGGGGACGAGGACAGTGCGACGGTGGCCCTGGCCGGCGGCCTCGTGGGCGGCCTTGATGCAGAGCAGGCCGCAGAGTTCGCCATGGGCGCCGGCCTTGGGCGCGAGCGCGACGGCCGGCATGCCGGTCAGGGTCTTCAGCCAGTGCGCCAGGCGGTCCATCAGCAGCAGAGCGCCCTGGGCCGTGGCGACGGGCGCCAGCGGATGAAGGTCGGCGAAGCCGGGCAGGCGGGCCGCCTTCTCGTTGAGGCGCGGGTTGTGCTTCATGGTGCACGAGCCCAGCGGATAGAGCGCCAGGTCGATGGCGTGGTTCTTCTGGCTGAGGCGCACGTAGTGGCGCATCGCCTCGGGCTCGGAGAGGCCGGGCAGGGCGACCGACCCGCGGGTCAGGCCGACCAGGTCGGAGGCGTCCTCGGAGGCCGGGGGCAGGTCGACGCCGGTCTTGGTCCAGCCGCCCAGTTCGAAGATCAGGGGTTCGTCCTGCACGAGGCCGCGCGCGCCGGTGAGCGAGGCGAAGCCGCCGGTGGAAACGTCGCCTTCGGGGCGGGTCGGGCGGCCAACGGTCTGCATGGTCATCAGGCGGCCTTCCGGGCGAGGGCGCTCTGCAGCGCGGCGATGTCTTCGGAGGTGGTGGTCTCGGTGGCGCAGAGCAGCAGGACGTCGTCCAGGCCGGCGTGCGGATCGAGGCGGGAATAGGGGACGCCGGCGACGATGCCATCGGCCAGCAGGTCGTCCACCAGTTGGGCGGCCGAGCCCGGCACGCGCACGGCGATCTCGTTGAAGAACAGCGGCGTCAGCACCTCCAGTTCCGCGGCTTCGACGGCGGCCTTCAGCTCGCGCGCCTTGGCGTGGTTGATCGCGGCGAGCTGTTGCAGGCCGGTCCCGCCCAGCAGGGTCATGTGGATGGTGAAGGCCAGGGCGCAGAGGCCGGAGTTGGTGCAGATGTTGGAGGTCGCCTTCTCGCGGCGGATGTGCTGCTCGCGGGTCGACAAGGTGAGCACGAAGCCGCGCCGACCCTCGGCGTCGACGGTCTCGCCACAGAGGCGGCCGGGCATGTTCCGCACCAGCTTCTCGCGCACCGCGAACAGGCCGACGTAGGGGCCGCCGTAGTTCAAGGCATTGCCGATCGACTGGCCCTCGGCGACGGCGATGTCGGCGCCCATTTCGCCAGGGCTCTTCAGCAGGCCGAAGGACACGGCCTCGGTGGTGACCACGATCAGCAGGGCGCCCTTGGCGTGGGCGGCCTCGGCGATCCTGGTCACGTCGGTGACCACGCCGAACACGTTGGGGGTCTGGACGACGACGCAGGCGGTATGCTCGTCGATGGCGTCGATGACGGCGGCCTCGGCGTCGATCGCCGCCTTCTGCCGGACGATTTCCATCCCTTCGGCATGGGCGATGGTCTGGGTGGTGGCGGCGTAGTGGGGGTGTAGTCCGCCGGACAGGATCGCCTTCTCGCGTCGGGTGACACGCTGGGCCATCATCACGGCCTCCGCGCAACCGGTGGAGCCGTCGTACATGGACGCGTTGGCCACATCGAGGCCGGTGAGCGCGGCGACCTGGGTCTGGAACTCGAACAGGATCTGCAGCGTGCCCTGGGCGATCTCGGGCTGGTAGGGCGTGTAGCTGGTCAGGAACTCGGACCGCTGGATGATGTGGTCCACGCTGGCTGGCACGTGGTGCCTGTAGGCCCCGGCCCCGCAGAAGAACGGGCCCGCGCCGGCCGCCCGGTTCATGGCCGACAGCGCGGTCAGCTCGCGCTCCACCTCCAGCTCGCCCGCATGCAGTGGCAGGTCGAACAGGTCCTTCCTGCGCGCGGCGGCGGGGACGTCGGCGAACAGGGCGTCGATGTCCGGGGCGCCGATCACGCCCAGCATCTCGGCGCGGTCATCGGGGGTGAGGGGCAAGTATCTCATGGGAAGGTTCCGTGAATTTCACCCCCCGCTGTCATCCCGGTTTCGCGAAGCGAAGACCGGGACCCATTGACGCCGATGGAGGGGGCGGAGATCGCAG
>DASVNS010000039.1:0-4862 GCA_036383735.1 Phenylobacterium sp.
GCGGCCCATGAGGCCCAGCGGTTGCGGCCGTTTTTCCTGCCCGACGTGACGCTGATCGTCGGCGACGGCGGGCTGATCCTGGGCGCGGACGCGGTGATCGAAGCCTTCGCCGGTCAGTTCGCGGATCCCGGCTTCGTCACGTACCTCCGGGAAACCGAGATCCTACGCCTGGACGCCGAGGGCCAGCGCGCGGCAGAGGGCGGCCGTTGGACGGGGCGCTGGAAGGCTCGCGAGATGTCCGGCAGCTACCTGGCCGTCTGGCGCAAGGTCACCGGCCAATGGTTCATCGAGAGCGAACTCTACGTGACCTTGGCCTAGGCGCCGGCGCGCGGCAGGGTCACGCGGAACGCCGCGCCGTGCCCGGCCTGCGCCAACTCGATACTCCCATGACTGGCGGCCAGCAGCGAACGCGCGATCGGCAGGCCCAGCCCGGTGCCGCCCTCCGCGCGACGGCTGGTGAAGAACGGCTCGAACAGGCGCTCGCGGTCGGCCGCGGTCACGCCGGGGCCGTCGTCGCTGACGGTGAGGATCACCTTGTCGCCCTGCGTGAGCACCGACACCTTTGCCTTCGCAGCTCCCGCCTGCCGGGCGTTCTGCAGCAGGATCGTCAGGACGCTCTCAAGCGTGGTGAGCGGCGCGGCGACCGGTGGGACGTCCCGCGGCATGTCCACCTCGATCGGGAACCCCGCCGCATCGGCGGCGCGCCGCACCGGTTCCACCAGATCGGCCGCGACGCCCACCTCGGGCAGCGCCATGTCGGCGCGCGCCAGGTCCAGCAGGCGGGCGACAAGCTGCGACAGCCGCTCGCTGTCGCCCGCGATATTGTCGAGGAAGCGTCGGCGCTCCTGCGCGGACATGGTCTCGAAATGGTCCTGCAGCAATTCGATCGCCCCGCCGATCCCGGCCAGGGGGGTCTTGAACTCGTGGCTCACCGCGGCGGCGAAGTCGCGCAGGTAGCCGCCGCGCCGCTCGATGCGCTCGGCCATGGCGCGGAAATCCTCGTAAAGGTCGCGGATCTCCACCGCCGCGGTGCGCGGGGTGCGGGGGATCTCCCCGCCCCCGCCCGCCACCTGTCGGGACGCGGCGCTCAGTTTCTCGATCGGCAAGGTGACGCCACGGGCGATCAGGCCGGCCAGCACCACCAGCAACCCGAGGATCACGCCCGCGGCGATGGCGAACTTGCCCCGATCCTCATACAGCCCGCGGAACAGCGCGCGCGGCGAGCGCGACAGCAGGACCACGCCCCTGACCTGGCCATCGACCACGATCGGCCGCGCGTGATGCAGGCGGATCCCGGAGGCCTTGCTGAGCCATTCGAAGCGATACAGGGGCTGGTAGTCGCCATTCTCGCGCAGCACCGTGCGCGGACGCCCGGCCAGCGCGGCGCGCACCTCCGGCAGGGCGGAATAGTCGGCGCCGTCCGGAGACACGCCCCGGCGGTCCAGGATCGCGGCTGAGGCGAGGGTCGTCCGCGTTGTCCGCTCCACCACGGGCTCGAGGCTGCGCGCGACATCCCCCGCCTGCGGATCGACCGGCGCGCGGGCGGCCGGCAGCGTGGGGCGCTCCGGCAGCACGGGGTCGCGGCTGAGGTCGATGGTCGTGGACTCGGGCCGGAAGTAGCCTTCGGGCGGCTCGTCCGGCCGGGGGATCGGCGGCGGCGCGCCGGGCCAGGCCAGGCTCGCCATGGCCGCGATCGCCGCTCCCTGCGCCACCAGCTCGGCCTCGGTCTGGCGCACCAGGGTATTCTCGTAGACCCGCAGCGAGATCGCCCCGATCGCCGGCATCGCCGCGGCGAACAGCAGGACCCCGAACAGGATGGTGCGCAGGCGCAGCGTCGGCCACCACCGTGCGACGACGTCCTTCAGCCGCTCGATCAAGCCGGCTGGCCCAGGCAGGGTCCCAGTCGGTAGCCGACGCCGGCGCGGGTCTCGACCACATCGTGGGCGCCCAGCGCCGCAAACTTACCGCGCAGGTTGCGAACGTGGCTGTCGATGGTGCGGTCGGTAATCGCGAAGCCCGGGCCGTGCAGCCGGTCGATGATCGTATCGCGGCTGAACACCCGGGCCGGCGCGCTCAGCAGGATGCGCAGGATCCCGAACTCGGTCACCGTGAGGGCGGCCTCGGTCTCGCCCCAGCTGGCGATCCAGCTTTCGGGGTCGAGGGCGAGCTGGCCGTGGCGGATCACCGCATGAGCCGGGGCGGGCGGCGCGTTGCGGGCGCGGCGCAGGATCGCCTGGACGCGGGCGGTGACCTCGCGCGGGCTGAACGGCTTGACGACATAGTCGTCTCCGCCCAGCTCGATCCCGAGGATGCGGTCGATCTCGTCGTCCCGGGACGACAGGAACAGGATCGGCAGGTCGCCCTGGGCGCGCAACCGCCGGCAGACCTCCAGCCCGTCCAGCTTCGGCATGTTGATGTCCAGCACGACCAGATCGGGCCGCTGCTGTTCGACGGCAGCCAGCGCGGCCTCGCCGTCCTCGGCCTCGCGGGCGGAGAGGCCGGCCTTCTCCAGGGCGAACACCAGGAGCTGGCGGATATGTGGATCGTCGTCGACGACGAGGACCTGGGGCATTTGGCTCATGTTCCGGGGTTCGGGGTGGGCGTCAATGGAGCGCTTCCGTCGCAACGGCGGCTGGCCCCTGCGGGAAAGACCGGCGTCTCGCCGGTGAGGGCGGCGACGCGGGCAAGACGGCGGGCGTCGCGCCAGCGCCAGGTGCGCCACTCGGACTGCTGCCTGGCGACCTCGGCGGAGAGGGACCGGCGCTTCCAGGCCACGCGGTCTCGCGGGTCGCCGGCCGGCAGCGTCTGTTCCAGCTGGGCAAGGGAGACGATCCCCGCGCCCTTGAGCTGGTCGAAATAGCAGAGATCGAGTTCCACGCCCCTCCGGGCGGCGGACGGTAGATGGCGGACGTTCCACGCGGCGGCGAAGGCCCCCAGGTCCGCCGCGCTGCAGGTCGCCAGGACCAGTCCCACCGCCAGCAGGTTGGTGTTGATGAGCCAGCTCGTGCTCTTCGCCCGCAGCATTCGCCAGAGGATCAGCACCAGGCCGAGCGCGACCAGGCCCATCCAGATCAGGGCGGCGATGCGCACGCGGGTCAGCGAATAGACGTCGATGTAGTCGATGGTCCTGAGCGCGGTCGACGCCACCAGGAACAGGTTCTGGGCCACCCAGGCGATCACCAGCAGGCGCACCCGGCGATCGGCGGCGCTGCGCGATCCCGGCCGCAGGAAGACGATGACGAACAGCCCGGCCAGCAGCGCGGTCGCGATCAGCGGATAGGCGCCGCGATGCGCATAGTCGGCGAAGGTGACCCCGTCGGGCAGTCCCGCCCCGTTCCACAGGAAGGCCAGGTCCAGCCCGTTCTGCAGAGCGAAGATCAGATTGAAGAGGCCGAGTGAAATGGCGATCGACGCGGTGGTCACGCCCGGCAGGTCGAGCTCGCCGTCGAGGCCTGACGTCCCGATGGTGCGACGCAGGCCGCGCGGGCGCAGGAGACCCCAGGCCGGGACCGCCACGACCACCCAAAACATTGCCCGGCTCATGTCCGGCTCGGGCAGGCGCCAAGCGCGGAGCGCCTCGCTGATCACGGGGTTCGCCACGGCGAACAGGCAGAGGAAGGTCATGCCGCCAACCACGGGCAGGATCGCGCCAAAGGCGATAGCGGCCACGCGGAGAGGCGCCTTGCGCGTTCGGGCTCTCATCACGTCGCGCAGGTCGAGGACAGGTCCCGACAGCCCTTTGAGGCCGCCCATCAGGAGCCGCTGCGCCCAGCGCCAACCGTCCTGGCCGGACGGCGCGCGCGGCGCCAGGGCTGCGACCGCGAGGGCCAGGGTGAACGAGATCCAGCCGACCAGCGTCGCCCGTTCGATCTGCAACGCCGCCAGCAGGGCCGCGGCCAGGAGCGCCGCCAGCGCCAGGGGATGGCGCCGGATCGCCGGGCTCGCGACGCCCACCGCCAGCACGATCGCGAGCCCGAAGACCCCGAGATTGGCGCCGACGCCGGTGGCCTGCCACAACAGCACGTCGCCGGCCGCGCTCAGCCACACGACCAGGGTCGCCTTGATCCGGAAGCTCGGCAGTCGCGCGGTCATCGGTGGGAAATCCCCTCTTGCGAAGGTTTCCTAGAGCAGCCCGGTCGCGCCCTGCCCGAGCCCCGGTGCGCTGGCGGCCCGGTTCATGTGCAGATTTCGTGCAGGCCTATGGCGCACAAGCCGCGCTACGGCTTGACGATCCGGCCGCCTGTCATCGGCTTGGCCACGCCGGTCGTCTTCGGGAACGAGATCGGCAGCCCCCGGAAGGTCCGGGCCGCAAGATAGGCGAAGGCTTCGGCCTCGACGGCGTCACCGCGCCAGCCGCGGTCCTCGGCGGTCGTCACGGGCGCCGGCAGCCGTTCGGCCAGCGCCCTCATGATCTCGGGATTGTGCCGGCCGCCGCCGGCGACGATGACCTCGGTCGGCGTCGCGCCCATCATCTGGAAGCCCGCCTTCACGGCCTCGGCGGTGAAGGCCACCAGGGTGGCCGCCGCGTCCTCGAGCTGCAGCGCCTCCAACGGCTCCAGCGAGAAGTCGAAGCGGTCCAGCGACTTCGGCGGCGGCGCCTGGAAATAGGGGTGCGCCAGCAGCGCGCGCACCACGCCCTCGTCCGCCCGGCCGACGCTGGCGTACTTGCCGCCCGCGTCGAAGCGGCCCGCGCCCCGTCCCTGCACCAGCAGGTCGATCATCCCGTTGCCGGGGCCGGTATCGAAGGCGGCGATGTCGTCGCCGCCCGTCCAGAAGGTGACGTTGGCCACGCCGCCGACATTCAGCACCGCCACTGGGGGCTGCAGGCTCGAGGCCCGCGCCCGCGCCAGGTGGTAGATCGG
>DASVNS010000040.1:0-8924 GCA_036383735.1 Phenylobacterium sp.
ATGGCCGTCAACCGGATGCTGATCGACGAGGCGGACACGTCCCGGGCCCGTCGCGCCGAAGTGGTCGACAAGGCCGCCGCCGCCTGGATCCTCCAAGGGGCGCTCGACCGGCTTCGGAACGCTTCCTGAGGGCTACAACCCACCCACGAAGAGGTCCATCTTGCCGATCGGCACGCCCTTTTGGCGCAGGATCCCGTAGGCCGTGGAGAGGTGGAAGTAGAAGTTCGTGGTGGCGAAGGTCGACAGCCACTGTCCGGCCGACAGGGTCGGTTCGATCCGCCCCATGTTGATGGTCATTTCGACCTCATCGCGCCCCTCGAACTGCTCGGCCGTCAGGCCGGCAAGGTAGGCCCTGGCGTCGGCGATCGCCGCTTTGTAGCCGGCGACGTCCAGGTCGCCCGCCACATTGGGCGGAACGGAAATGCCGGCGACGCGGGCGGGCCACTGCCGCCCGAAATTGATGACCGTATTGGCCTGAAACCGCAGTGGGTTCATGTCGTCGATCAGCCGCCAGTCGAACATCTCGGCCTCCGAGACGCCCTTGGACGCGGCGAAGGCGGCGCCCTTGGTCAACAGATTGTCGAGGGTTGCGAGACCCTTGGAATAGAGATCGACGAAAGTGAAAAGGCAGATGGTCATTGATTCCCCCCGATTCGAATTGGGCGCGTTATCCGGCCTTTGAGGCCTCCAGCCCACAGGAAGTTGGGGATCAGGCGTCGCCGTCGCTTCCCATCAGCGCCCGCCGCGCCTAAGGGAACGCTTTAATGAGCGCCGCATCTCCCGGTCTGAACGAGGTCCTGCAACGGACCTTTTCGTTTCCCAAGCGACATTTCCTTTCGGCCACCGATCTCAATGAGGTCGAGGTCGCGAGCCTGCTGGACCTTGCCGACGGTTTCGTCAGCCTGAACCGCCAGACCTCGAAGAAGCTGGACCTGCTCAAGGGCAGGACGCTGATGAACCTGTTCTTCGAGAACTCCACCCGTACGCAGTCGAGCTTCGAGCTGGCCGGGAAGCGGCTGGGCGCGGACGTGGTCAACATGAGCCCCCGCTCGTCCTCGATCTCCAAGGGCGAGACGCTGATCGACACGGCGGTGACGCTGAACGCCATGCAGCCGGATCTTCTGGTCGTGCGCCATGCGTCGTCGGGCGCGGCGTCGCTGCTTTCGCAGAAGGTCGGCTGCTCGGTGATCAATGCCGGCGACGGCCAGCACGAGCACCCGACCCAGGCGCTGCTGGACGCGCTGTCGATGCGCCGGGCGTTCGGCTACATTTCGGGCCTCAAGGTGGCGATCTGCGGCGACGTCCTGCACAGCCGGGTGGCCCGGTCCAACATCGCCATGCTGCAGATGCTGGGGGCGAGCGTGCGGCTGGTGGGCCCGCCGACCCTGATCCCGGCGGCGGCGGATCGCTGGAACGTCGAGATCTTCCACGACATGCGCAAAGGCGTCGCCGGCTGCGACGTCGTGATGATGCTGCGCCTGCAGCTCGAGCGGATGGACGGGGTGATGGCGCCGTCGCAGCGCGAGTACTTCCGCTTCTTCGGCCTGGACCGCGAGAAGCTGGCCTTCGCCGCGCCGCACGTCCGGGTGATGCACCCGGGGCCGATGAACCGCGGCGTCGAGATCGACTCCGAGGTGGCCGACGACCTTTCGGTCAGTCTGATCCAGGACCAGGTGGAAATGGGCGTGGCCGCGCGCATGGCGGTGCTGACCTCGCTGTCCGCCCGGCTGGAGAACGACCGTTGACCCTCCTTCGCCAAGGCTTCGGAGGGCTAAGGCCCAAATCCTTCGAAGCTCCTGAAGGGAGCAAAGTAGGATGAGCCGCCCCGTCGCTTTCACCAACGCCCGCATCGTCGATCCGGCGAGCGGCTATGACGGGCCAGGCGCCGTCATCGTCACCGAGGGCGTGATCGCCGACGTCGCACGCGGCGGCGGGCTGGGGGCGCTGTCGGCCGACGTCGAGGTGGTGGACGCCGGCGGCGCGCTGCTCATTCCGGGACTGATCGACATCCGGGTGAAGACCGGAGAGCCGGGCGCAGAGCCGAAGGAGACGCTGAAGTCCGCCGCCCAGGCCGCCGCGGCGGGCGGGGTCACCACCCTGGTGGTGCAGCCGGATACGCATCCGGTGATGGACGAGCCGGCGGTGGTGGATTTCATCCTGCGCCGGGCGCGCGACATCGAGCTGGTGAAGGTCTACCCCGCCGGTGCGGCCACCAAGGGCTGCGAAGGCCAGCGGATGGCCGAGATCGGCCTGATGCACGAGGCGGGCTGCCTGTATGTGACCGACGCCGACCGGCCGATCGTAGACTCCAAAGTGTTCCGCCGGGTGCTGAGCTACGCCAAGGCGTTCGGCACGCCCGTGGCCCACCGGCCTGCCGACCCGTGGCTGTCGGCCGGCGCTGCGGCCAGCGAGGGCGAGTTCGCCGCGCGGATGGGCCTGCCCGCCGTCCCGGCCATCGCCGAGAAGATCATGCTGGACCGCGATCTGGCGCTGGTGGAGCTGACCGGAGCCCAGCTCATCGTCGATCAGGTGACCACGGCGGCCGCGCTGGAGAGCCTGAAGCGCGCCCGGGATCGCGGCCTACCGGTGACGGCCACCACGTCGATCAACCACCTGTCCTTCAATGAGATCGACATCGGCGACTATCGCACCTTCTGCAAGCTGGACCCGCCGCTGCGGTCCGAGGACGACCGACAGGCGGTCATCGAGGCGGTGGCCTCGGGCCTGATCCAGGTGGTGGTGTCGGCCCACGCGCCTGCGCCGGCCGAGGACAAGCGCCTGCCCTACGACGAAGCGGCGCCGGGGGCGGTGGGCTTGCAGACCCTCCTGGCCGCCCTGCTCGCGTTCCACCATGAGGGCCAGATTCCGCTGATCGACCTCATCCGCACGGTGACGGTGGCTCCGGCGGTGCTGCTGGGGCTCACGGCCGGCCGCATCGCCAAGGGCGCCCCTGCCGACCTGGTGCTGTGCGACCTCAACGCGCCGGTGGTCATCGATGCCGACAAGCTGGTGTCGAAATCCAAGAACTCGCCCTTCGACGGCCGTCGGCTACAAGGCAAGGTGTTACGCACCATCGTGGACGGCAGGACGGTCTTCGCCGCCTAGATCCTGGGTCGCCGCGGGATCAGAACTCGCTCCAGCGCTCGCCGCCTACGGCCGCCTGCAGGCGCCGCTGCGCCGCCAGCGCCCCGCGGCCCGGCTGATCCGTCGAAGCCGCCGCGCCTTCGCCGACGTGGAAGCGCCCCATCATCCGCACGAGGTTACCGGTCTCGGACTTCAGCTGGCTCGCCGCGGCGGTCGCCTCCTCCACCATGGCGGCGTTCTGCTGGGTCACCTGGTCCATCTGGTTCACCGCGGAATTGACCTGGTGCAGCCCCGTGGACTGCTCCTGCGCCGACAACGAGATCGCCGAAACAAGGCCGTCGATGCTGGCGACCCGCTCGACGATGGCCCCCAGGGCCTGACCGGTTTCACCCACCAGCTTCACGCCGCGTTCGACCTGTTGGGTGGAGGACGAGATCAGTTCCTTGATCTCCTTGGCTGCCTCGGCCGAGCGTTGCGCCAGCCCGCGGACCTCCTGGGCGACCACCGCGAAGCCGCGGCCGGCGTCGCCGGCACGCGCGGCCTCGACACCCGCGTTCAAGGCCAGGAGATTGGTCTGGAAGGCGATCTCGTCGATCACGCCGATGATCTGCGAGATCTTGCCCGAGCTTTGTTGGATATCGCGCATCGCGGCGACGGCCTCCTGCACCACTTCGCCCGAGCGCTCAGCCTCCTGCCGCGCGCCCGACGCCACGTCGGAAGCTTGCTTGGCGCCGTCGGCGCTGCGCTTCACCGTGGCGGTGATCTGGTCCAGGGCGGCGGCCGTCTGCTCCAGGCTGGCGGCTTGCTGCTCCGTCCGTCGCGACAGGTTGTCGGACGCCGTGGCGATCTCCTCGGAGCCGTTCCGGAGCGCGCCCGAGCTTTCCAGCACGCTCGCCACCGCCTCGCGCAGACGATCGACCGCGCTATGGAAATCGTCGCGGATCCGGCCATAGGCGCCGTTCAGGGCAGGATCGATCGTCACCGTCAGGTCGCCGTCGGCGAGACGTTTCAGCCCCGCGCCCACATAGTTGACGACCATCGCCTGCTCGTTTGCGACCGCCGCGACCCGGTCACGCTCCGCCTGGGCGCGCTCGTGCTCGGTGGCGGTGATGTCGCTGGCGAACTTGACGACCTTCACAGGTCGACCGTCCTCATCGAGGATGGGATTGTACGAGGCTTGGATCCAGACTTCGCGCCCGCCCCTGCCCAGCCGGCGGAACTTGGCGGCGACGAATTCGCCCCGGTTCAGGGTCCGCCAGAACTCGCGATAGGCCTCGCCGCCCGCCTCGGCCGGATCGACGAACATGGCGTGCGCGCGCCCGACCACCTCGGATTCCGCATAGCCCAGGGTGTCCAGGAAGTTCTTGTTGGCGCCGATGATCGTACCGTCGAGCTCGAATTCAATCACCGCCTGCGACCGCATCATCGCCGCCACCTTGCCTTCAAGGTCGCGCACGTAGCGGGTGTCGAAGCGCCGCCTGTTCAGGAACCCCATTGGACTCTCCCCTCTGAGCCTTCGCCGTCGGCAGTCTGCCACGGAGCCCGGTGTACGCTCGGCAACCAAGCGGAGAAATTCTAATTTCTTCCTAAAGTTGTGCCAATAATCGCCGCTATTCTTCCGAGAATGTCCGTCTGCCCCGGCGGGGCACATCCGGCGCCCGCGCTTTGGGCGTTCCATAAACGTTCCAGACGCGATAGGAGTGCGCCAGGAGAGGGATCCTCATGTTCCAAGGCTTCGGTCCGCTCGCCATCGGGGCGGCAATTGTCGGCGGCTATTTGCTGGGCTCGATCCCCTTCGGGGTGATCGCCACGCGGCTGGGCGGCGCGGGCGACCTGCGCTCGATCGGATCCGGCAATATCGGGGCGACCAACGTCTTGCGGACCGGGCGCAAGGATCTGGCGCTGATCACCCTGCTGGGCGATGGAGGCAAGGGGGCGTTGGCGGTGCTGTTCGCCTGGCTCGCAACCCGCAACGGGTCGGCGGAACAGCAGGCCGTGCTGACCTCGGTCGCCGCCGGCGCCGCCTTTCTCGGGCATCTTTTCCCGGTATGGCTGCGCTTCAAGGGCGGCAAGGGCGTGGCGACGTTCCTGGGGACCATGCTGGCGGCGGCCTGGCCGGTGGGCCTGGCGGCGGCGGCGGCCTGGTTGATCGCCGCGTTCCTGTTCCGGATCTCGTCGCTGGCCGCCCTGGCGGCCGTGGCGATCGCACCGCTCATCGCGCTGCTGATCGGCCGGCCGACCGCCATCGCCCTGCTCGCGCTGTTCATGGCCCTGCTGGTCTACATCCGCCATGCCGAGAACATCCGCCGCCTGCTGAAGGGGCAGGAACCGCGAATCGGCGGTTCGAAGACGTCCTCGGAGAGCACGCAAGGGTGATCCGCCTGCTCACCGACCCGCAGCGGCGCGACTGGCTGCGGCTGGCGCGCACCGAGAACGTGGGCGCCGTCACCTTCGACCAGCTGATCGGCCGTTTCGGCGAGGCGTCGCTGGCGCTGGCCGCCCTGCCGGACCTGGCGCGTCGGGGCGGGCGGATGGCTGGCGTGCGGATTGCGAGCGCGGCGGAGGCCGAAAAGGAGCTGGCGGACGGCGCAGCCCTGGGCGCGCGGCTGATCGCATCGTGCGAGCCGGACTTTCCCCAAGCGCTGGCCGCCCTCGACCCGCCGCCGCCGGTGATCTGGGTGCGCGGGGATCACAAACTGCTGGATCGGCGGACCGTGGCCATCGTCGGCGCCCGCGTGGCGTCGGCGGCGGGCCAGCGCTTCGCCCGCGGCCTGGCTGCCGAGCTGGGTCAGTCGGATCTTGCGATCGTGTCCGGCCTGGCCCGCGGCATCGACGCCGCCGCCCACGAGGGTTCTCTGCCCACGGGCACGGTGGCCGTGCTGGGCGGCGGGATCGACGACATCTATCCGCCCGAGCACCGCGACCTCTACGCCCGCATCGTCGAACAAGGCTGCATCGTCTCCGAGAACGAGCCCGGCCGCACGGCGGTGGCCCGGGACTTCCCGCGGCGCAACCGGATCATCGCCGGCCTCTCCCGCGCCGTCGTGGTGGTCGAGGCCGAGTTCCGTTCAGGTTCGCTGATCACCGCCCGGCTGGCCAACGAACAGGGGCGCGAGGTGCTGGCGGTGCCCGGCTCGCCGCTCGACCCGCGCGCCAAGGGAACCAACGACCTGATCCGCCAGGGCGCGGCGATCTGCGAAGGCGCCGAGGACGTGCTGCGGGCGCTGGACACCCTGCGCGATTTCCGCGAGCCCGAGCGAACCGCCTTCCAGCCCGCGCCGGTCGAACCGGACGACGCGCTGCGCGAACGCCTGGCCGACCTGCTCTCGCCGACCCCCGTTTCCCGGGACGAAATGGTCCGCGCGGCCTCGGCCCCCGCCCCTGCGGTCTTCGCCGCCCTTATGGAGCTGGCGCTGGCCGGCCGCGCCGATTTATTGCCGGGCGGGATGGTCGTGAAAGGATTAGCCCCTTAAGGGGCTCGCTTGACCATGCGGTTGTGGGCCGTTGACAGGCCGATATGACCACCCCCACTTTCCGCGCTCTTTTGGATCAGACACACCCTAGATGAAGCTCGTCATCGTCGAGAGCCCCGCCAAGGCCAAGACCATCAACAAGTACCTGGGCTCGGACTTCAAGGTGCTCGCCTCCTACGGCCACGTCCGCGACCTCCCCGCGAAGGACGGTTCGGTGCGCCCGGACGAGGACTTCGACATGTCCTGGGAAGTCGATGGCAAGGCGGCCAAGCGACTGGCCGAGATCGCCGAAGCCGCAAAGGGCGCCGACCGCCTGATCCTGGCCACCGACCCCGACCGCGAGGGCGAGGCCATCTCGTGGCACGTGCTGGAGATCCTCAACAAGAAGCGCGGGCTGAAGGACATGCCGGTCGAGCGGGTGGTGTTCAACGCCATCACCAAGACCGCCGTGACCGAGGCCATGGCCAACCCCCGCCAGCTCGACATGGAGCTGGTCGAGGCCTACCTGGCTCGCCGCGCACTGGACTATCTGGTGGGCTTCACCCTGTCGCCCGTTCTGTGGCGCAAGCTGCCCGGCGCCAGGTCGGCCGGGCGCGTGCAGTCGGTGGCCCTGCGCATCGTGGTCGACCGCGAGCTGGAGATCGAGCGCTTCCGGACCCAGGAGTACTGGACCGTCGAGGCCGAGGTCTCCGCCAACAGCGACCCGTTCACCGCGCGCCTGGCGAAGCACGAGGGCAAGCGCCTCACCAAGTTCGACCTGGGCGATGAGGCGAGCGCCTTCGCCGCCCGCGATGCGGTCAAGGCGGCCACGTTCAAGGTGGCGGCCCTGGAGCGCAAGCCCGGGCGCCGCTCCCCGCCCCCGCCGTTCACCACCTCCAGCCTGCAGCAGGAGGCGTCCCGCAAGTTGGGCTTCAACGCCCAGCGCACCATGCAGACCGCCCAGAAACTGTACGAGGGCATCGACATCGGCGGCGAGACGGTGGGTCTCATCACCTACATGCGGACCGATGGCGTGCAGACCGCGCCCGAGGCGCTGGACGAGGCCCGCGGCGTGATCGGCGGGCTCTACGGCAAGGAATACGTGCCGGAGAAGCCGCGCATCTATTCGACCAAGGCCAAGAACGCCCAGGAAGCCCACGAGGCTATCCGCCCGACCAGCCTGGCCCGCAACCCGGGCAAGCTGCACCTGGAAGGCGATCTCGGCCGGCTCTACGAGCTGATCTGGAAGCGGATGATCGCCTCGCAGATGGAGAGCGCGAGGGTCGAGCGCACGACCATCGACCTCGAGTCCGCCGACGGAAAGACCGGCCTTCGCGCCTCGGGCGTGGTGGTGACCTTCGACGGCTACCTCGCGGTCTATGAGGAAGGCCGCGACGATCCCGACGACGAGGAAGGCGGCCGGCTGCCGCAGGTGGCCGAAGGCGCCACCGCCGCCGTGCGCAGCGCCAAGGCCGACCAGCACTTCACCGAGCCGCCGCCGCGCTATTCCGAAGCCAGCCTGGTGAAGAAACTGGAGGAGCTGGGCATCGGCCGGCCCTCGACCTACGCCTCGATCCTGACGGTGCTGCGCGACCGCGCCTACGTGCGGATGGAGAAGCAGCGGTTCGTTCCCGAGGACAAGGGCCGGCTGCTGATCGGCTTCCTCGAGGAGTATTTCGCCCGCTACGTGGAATACGACTTCACCGCGGGGCTGGAGGAGCGGCTGGACCTGGTGTCGGCCGGCGACCTGGACTGGAAGGTCCTGCTCCGGGAATTCTGGAACGACTTCAACGCCAAGATCGGCGAGACCGCCGAGCTGCGGATGAGCGACGTGCTGACCGCGCTGGACGGGACGCTGGGTCCGCACCTGTTCCCGGACAAGCCGGACGGCAGCGACCCGCGCGCCTGTCCGGTCTGCAACAGCGGCCGCATGGCCCTCAAGAGCAGCAAGTACGGTCCGTTCCTGGGCTGCTCGAACTACCCGGAATGCCGCCACACGCGTCCCCTCACCGTATCCGAGGAGGGCGAGGACGGCGTCACGGGCGACCGCGAGCTGGGGATCGACCCGGTGACCGGCGCAACGGTGTATCTGAAGACCGGTCGCTTCGGCGTCTACGTCCAGCTGGGCGAAGGCGAAAAGCCCAAGCGCTCCAGCCTGCCCAAGGGCTGGTCCGCGCCCGACATGGACCTGGAGAAGGGTCTGCGGCTGCTCCGGCTGCCGCGCGAGGTCGGCAAGCACCCGGAGGACGGCAAGCCGATCCTGGCCGGCATCGGCCGGTTCGGCCCGTTCGTGCTGCACGAGGGCACCTACGCCAACCTGCCCACCGCCGACGAGGTGTTCGATGTCGGCGTGAACCGCGCGGTCGACCTGATCGCCACCAAGCGGGC
>DASVNS010000041.1:0-4047 GCA_036383735.1 Phenylobacterium sp.
ACCCGGGTGGCGCGCCGTTATCATTTGGGCCAAGGCTTACCGGACCTTGAGTCGGGCCTTACCTCCTCGCGCATGACATTCATCGAGCTGATCCGCCGCGTTCGCGAGCGGGACTGGGATCCGGTCCACGCCACGCGCGTCGGCCTGACCGTCCTGGGCAAGGCGCTGTCCCGGCTCTGGGGCCGCGACGTCATGCTGTACAACGGCGGCGTGTCGTTCTTCGTGATGCTGGCGATCTTCCCCGCCCTGGCGATCGTCATGGGGCTGTACAGCCTGCTGTCGGATCCCGCCCAGGTGGCGGCCCAGGGCGAGGCGATGTCGCGGGTGATGCCCGATGCGGCGCGGCTTATCTTCCAGAGCGAGCTGGTCCGCCTGTCGCGCGCGCCGCCCGAGACCGTCTCGGTGCAGAGCGGCGTGGCGCTGGTGATCGGCGGCTATGCCTCGCATCGGGGGTTCAAGGCCCTTCTCGCGGGCCTGTCGTTCATCCACGACGAGGACAAGCCGCGCGGGTTCGTGGGCTTCAACCTCGTCGCCCTGGCGGTGCTGATCGCGGCGCTGGGCGCCTTGGGGATCCTGTCCACGGTGTTCTTCGGATTCCGCATCCTGGGCGAGACCTTTGGCCTGCGCCCGCTGCGCGGCGCGCTGTGGCTGTACAGCGAGTGGACCTGGGCCAGCGCCGGCATGACCCTGGGCATGGCCTTGATCTACCGCTGGGCCATGTCGCGCGACCCGGTGGACTGGCCCGCCTCGCTGCTGGGCGGGGCGGCGGCGGCCGGGCTCTGCATCTTCGCGTCGTGGGCGCTGGGCTTCTATGTCGAGGACATTGCCGAACTCGGCGTCACCTATGGCTCGGTCGCGACGGTGGTGATCTTCCTGATCTGGCTCTCCTGGAACGTCAACGCGGTGTTCTTCGGCGGAGCGCTGGCGACCGAGGTCGAGCTGGCCTTGCATCGCCGTCGCGTGCCGCTGCCTTCGGACCTGGGCGGTCTGGTCGGCTAGGAGCTTTTCGCCACCAGGAAGCTCAGGCTGCCGTCCATCTCCAGCTGCTCCAGCACCTGGGCGCCCGCCTGGGCCGCGAAGTGCGGCACGTCGATGCGGGCGAGGGGGTCGTCGGCCAGGAGGCGCACGCGACCGCCGGCCGGCGCGGCGTCCAGGGCGCGTCGCAGCCGCAGGGTCGGGACCGGACAGCGGTGTCCCCGGGCGTCCACCAGGATCTCGTCGAAAGCCATGGCGGGCGCATACACCACGGGGGCCGGGGACCCAAATCGACGGTGGTCGGCGGCAGCCGGCAGGCCGATCCGCAGCGTCTACTTCGAGAGGCGCAGGGCCGAGATCTGGCCCGCGATGCTCTGGAAGACCGACGTCAGCGTCGTGGAGTCCGTCACGTTGTAATAGTGATCGCGGTTGGTCGCGCAGGCTTCCAGCAGGGTGCTCGACCCCTCGACCACCCGGATCGTGAAGATCTCGACGTCCTTGGCCTTCATGTTCGTGCAGATCAGCCCGAGACGGCTATCCAGCGCCGCCGTGCGCGTGGAGTCGGAGGCGCCGGTCAGCAGCGGCTGTCCGTTCGACTTGATCACGCGGCCCTGCCAGATGTAGCCCGTGCCCGCATAGGTCCCGTCGTTCGGCGTGTCGCGCTGGGAGATGGTGTTCTCGCCGTCCGTCATCAGCACGACGATCTTCTTGTACTTGGGGGTTCCATAGGCCACCCCGTCGGCGAACGGGCCATAGGGCGAGACGGTGTTCCAGCCCCAGGACATGCCCATCGGGATGTTGGTGTTGCCGTCCGCGGTGAGCGCCTGGATGTCGTTGCGAAGCGACGTGAAGTCCGTCGTCAGCCGGCGCATCTTCGCCACGCCACACCCGCGGTTCGGACCGTGGCTGGTGGTCAGCGAGGAATGCGAGCCGCCGTATTTGGTGATCGAGCCCTGGGCGACGCGCCAGTTGACGTTGCCCTTCCCGCCATCGGCCACATAGTTGTTCTGGTAGTCCTTCGCATAGCCGCTGGTCTGCTTGTCAGGTTCATCGACGGCGAAATAGGGCGTGTACAGCGTGGCGGGCGTCGCCACGGCGGGCGCCGTGTCCTGCACGTCATACGGCGCCTTGCGCATCTCGACGCATCCCCGCCACGGCGTGTTGAGGCTGGTGAAGAGGGCGAAGCGGTTCGCGTGCTGGACGCCCGTCGCGGTCGTGAAGATCTCGTCGTTGATGGGCGAGACGCCGTTCTGATCGATCCAGGCGGCGTTGCGATAGGCGGTCTCGTCCACCCGCACCGTGTTCGAGAAGGGCACCAGCGCGATCCTCACCGAATTGGGCTCGACGCTCTTCTTCGAGGCCTCTTCCATCTTGGTGACGAAGTCCTTGGCCGCCGCCTTCATGTCGGCAAGCTTGGTGCCTTCGTCCATGGACCCGGTGGTATCCAGCACCAGGGCGATCTCGACCTTCACGCTCGCGCGCACCACCTCGGTGTCGGCGTCGATGGCCATGACGCCGTCGCTCAGCAAGCCGGCGATGAACGGGCGGACGTTCAGCCGGGCGGACGCCACGACGGTGCCGCCGGAGCCGACCTTGAACGACGACGACATCAGGTCGAACTGGTCGGCCAGCGAGAGGTTCTGCGCCAGGATGCGGTTGCCCGCCGTGGTCAGCTCGGCATCCGTCTGCGCCGTCGAGCGGGCGGCGGCCAGCGCGGCGGCGTCCAGCGCGTCCTGCAACTGCAACTTGGCGTCCGTGGCCCGCGCCAGGTCGACCGCGCCCAGGCCGGCCACGCAGACCGGGCCCATGGCGAGCGCCACAATGATCGCAACGTTCCCGCGGTTGTCGAGGCGGGGGATCCGTCGCGCGATATCGGCGAGGGCTGACCGGCGCATGAGCTGTCCTGCGAGCAGTTGTTATTGGAATACGTGGATATCGCAGGACGGATAATCTCTCCTTATCCAGGACCGTTAAGTTTTCTTCACCCTGATTTGCAACCGGATGTTCGTCTAACCACGGCACGCTGCCCGGATGTTCCAGACCAGGGCGCACAGGGTCCGCGCGAGGACGTTCCGGCGCGACGAGCGCGGCGCCGCGGCGATCGAGTTCGCCCTCGTCGCGCCCCTGCTGTTCTTCACGTTGCTGTCGCTGATCGAACTCGGTGTCCTGGGCATGATCAGCGTCGGCCTGGACAATGCCGTCATCGACGCCGCCCGGCGCATCCGGACCGGCCGCGCCGACGCGGCGACCTCCGCATCCAGCTTCGAAGACCAGATCTGCGCCAACGTCGGCGGCGCGCTGGTCGATTGCCAGGCGCGCCTGGTGGTAAGCGTCGAGAAGTACTCCGCCTTCGCCAACGCGGGCGCCGCCGCCGCCGCGGCCCCCGCCGGCCAGTTCAACAAGGGCGGCCCGAACGACATCATCCTGGTCAAGGCCGACTACAAATGGCCGCTGATGAGCCCCTTCGTCGCGACGGCCTTCGACCGCAACGGCCCGACCGAGGTGACGATCAGCGCCCGGTCGGCGTTCAAGAACGAGCCCTTCGAATGATCACCTTGCTGCGCCGCCTGGGGGCGGACCGGACCGGCGTCTCGGCCCTCGAGTTCGCGCTGCTGTTCCCGATCCTCTTCGTGCTGCATATCGGCGCCGCCGAGGCGCTGCAGGCCTATGTCGCCCAGCGCAACGTCGCCCACATCGCCTCCACCATCGCCGACATCACCGCCCGCAACCGCTCGGTCACCGCGGCCGACCTGGACGACATCCTGAGCGCCAGCACCTCGATGATGCACCCGCTGCCGAACATCGGGCTGCAGCAGCGCGTCTCCAGCATGAGCGACAACGGCAGCGGGTCGGTGGTCAAGGACTGGACGGCCGGCAAGGGCTTCAACGACCCCAGCGCCCCCAGCGTCCCGCACGGCTACCTCGACACCAACGAGAGCGTGATCGTCACCGACGTCATCTACGACTACCACCCCAGCTTCGGCCTGTTCCTGCCGGAGACCATCCGCTTCACCCGCCACGCCTATGTCCGGCCCCGCCTGTCGGCCAAGGTCGAGAAGGTGAACTGAGCCC
>DASVNS010000042.1:0-9946 GCA_036383735.1 Phenylobacterium sp.
GCGCCTGGTTCGCAAGGCCGAGGCGGCCGGCGCGCCCTCGCTGACCCAAGGCCAGGCCGAAGCGATCCGCGCCTTCATGGCCATCGACGACGCGCCGGCCTACGCCTTTGCCCGGATGCGGGAGCTGGCCGGCGGGAACGATGCGGCGCTGAAGGCCGCCCTGACGGGTTGGGAGGCGCGCCTGCTGGAGCTGACGCGCGCCGCACCGGCCGATCGGCTGCGCTTTGCGCCGGCCCTGGGCCACGCCTTCGATTACTACGACGGCATCACCTTCGAAGTGCGCAGCGATGCGCTGGGGCTCGAACGCCCCGTCGCGGTGGGCGGCCGCTACGACGGCCTGCTCGCCCGACTGGGCGGCGCGGGGGACGCCCGGGCGGTGGGGTGCATGGTGCGGCCGTGGCGAGCGTGGCGTGAAGGCGAGGGGAAGGGCGCGGCATGAGCGGTCTCATCATTGCGGTCCCTTCCAAGGGCCGGCTGAAAGAACAGGTCGAGGGCTGGCTCGCCGACAGCGGCCTGAAGCTGGAGGTCACCGGCGGCGCACGCGGCTACATGGCGAGCCTCAAAGGCGTGCCGGGGGCGCAGGTGCGGCTGCTGTCTGCCGCCGACATCGCCGACGCGCTGGACGCGGGCGAGGTGCACCTGGGAGTCACGGGCGAGGACCTGCTGCGCGAGCGCGGCGAGGATTTGGACGGCCGCGTCCTGCTGCTGCGCGCGCTGGGCTTCGGGCGCGCCGACCTGGTCACTGCCGTGCCGAAGAGCTGGCTGGACGTGGAGTCGATGGCCGATCTGGAGGAGGTGGCGCACGACTACCTGCGTCGCACGGGGCGCCGCATGCGGGTGGCGACCAAGTACCTGACCCAGACGCGCAGCTTCTTCGCCCGCCACGGGATCGCAGATTATCGGATCACCGAGTCGGGCGGCGCCACCGAGGGCGCGCCGGCCGCCGGCTCCGCCGAACTGGTGGTCGACATCACCACCACGGGCGCCACGCTGCAGGCGAACGGGCTGAAGATCCTGACCGACGGCGTCATGCTGAAGAGTCAGGCCCAGCTCGCGGCGTCGTTGCGGGCGAGCTGGGACGAGGCGGCGCTGCGACAGGCAGAACGTCTGTTGCGCATCGTCGAGGCGCGCGCCGCGGCGCTACGCAGTTCGACGCTGGCCTGGCCGGCGCGGGGCGACGCTGTCGAAGTGGCAGTGGTCAATTCGTTGGTCACGGCGGGCGCGTCGCGGCGACCGAACGGCCTCCTGGTCGATTCGGCGCAGCTGGCCGATGCCTCGCTGGTGCTCAACGCCGCGGGACTGGGGCCGGTGACGGCATCGAAGCCCGACTTTGTCTTCGACGTGGATTGCGCCGCCTTTCAGACGCTCGCGGACGGCGTTATTTGACTTATCCGTCAAAAGACAGTGTAAATTTCGTGACGATCTCAAAATTGTCGCCCCAAGGGTTCACTTGAGCAGGGGCGCCCTGTTGACTCAGGTAGAAAACTGCCGTTCTGTGATCAGGCGAGAGACATGAGGGCGCTAGTCCCGAGGTCTCCGGCGTTTCGGGGAGGAAACGCCCGCTCAATCAGAGCGACTGCTCAAGGCGGCCCGCAGCGATATCCCCCGCTGCGGGCCTTTCTTTTTCCGGACATCACTATTTTTGACTGGGAGGTCAATTTCGACTCCCAGCGCAGGTGCGGACTGGGCTACCAGATCCTCACCCGCTGCTCGGGCGGCACATACATCGGGTCGCCGGGCTTGACGCCGAAGGCCTGATAGAAGGCATCGATGTTGCGGACCGGCAGGTTCACCCGCGCCATGGGCGGCGAGTGTGGATCGGCCACCAGGGCCTGCTTCATGAAGTCGTCCCGATACTTGCTGCGCCAAACCTGCGCCCAGGCGAGGAACACCCGCTGGTCCCCGGTCAGGCCGTCGATGACGGGCGCAGGCTGGCCCTTGAGCGACAGGTGATAGGCGTCCAGCGCGAGCAACAGCCCTCCCAGGTCGGCGATATTCTCGCCCATGGTCAGCTCGCCGTTGATCCGCGCGCCTGGCAGGACCTCGGTGGCCGAATACTGCTTGCCCAGCCGCTCAGCCTGGGCGGTGAACTTCGCGGCATCCGCCTTGGTCCACCATTCGGAGAGCCGACCGTCACCGTCCGACTTGCGTCCCTGGTCGTCGAAGCCGTGGGTGATCTCGTGCCCGATGACGCCGCCGATGGCGCCGTAGTTTATGGCCGCGTCGCCTTCCGGATCGAAGAACGGCGGCTGCAGGATGGCGGCCGGGAAGACGATCTCGTTCTTGGTGGAGGAGTAGTAGGCGTTGATGGTCGCCGGGGTCATCTCCCACTCGGAGCGGTCCACCGGCTGGTTCAGCCGCGCCACGTCGAAGCCCCAGTCGAAGGCCGCCGCCCGCTGGATGTTGCCGTAGAGGTCGCTGTCGCTGATCCGCAGGCCTGAATAGTCACGCCATTTGTCGGGATAGCCGATCTTGACGGTGAACTTCGAGAGTTTCTCCTGCGCCTTGCGCTTGGTCTTGGGGCTCATCCAGTCGAGCTTCTGGATCCGACCGGCCATGGCGGTCTTCAGGTCGCCGACCAGGCTTTCCATGCGAGCCTTGTTCTCGGGCGGGAAGTAGGCGTCCACGTAGAGCTTGCCCAGCGCCTCTCCCAGATTGCCGTCGACAAGGCTCACGCCCCGCTTCCAGCGCGGCTGCTGCGAGGGCGTGCCGGACAGGGTCTTGGCGCGGAAGTCGAAGCGGGCCTGGTCGAAGTCCTTGGACAGGTAGGTCGCCGCCTGGTCGACGGTCGTGAAGGCCAGCCAAGCTTTCAGCGTGTCCACGTCGGCCTCGCCATAGATGGCCGCGATCTTCGGGAAGGCGGTGTTCTCGGCGACGATCACTCGCTTGGCGGCCGCCACGTTGGCGCCCGCCAGGAAGGCGTTCCAGTCGAAGCCGGGAGCGAACGCGGCAAGCTTGGCCGTTTCGACAGGATTGTAAGTTTTATCGTCGTCGCGGCGCTCGGCCCGGGTCCAGGAGACCTTGGCCACCGCCGTCTCCATGGCCACGATCGCCGTGGCGCTGGCCTCCGGGTTCGGCCAGCCGGCCAGGCTCAGCATCTTCGCCACATAGGCCTCGTAAGCCTTGCGCTGCGTCTCGAATTTGGCGTCGAGATAGTAGTCCCGGTCCGGCAGGGTGATGCCGCCCTGGCTGAGGTAAACCGCGTACTTCAGCGGATCCTTGGCGTCGTCATAGATTTTCGCGTTGAAGAAGCTCTGGCCGAAGCCGGACGCCGAGGCGCCCATCAGCCTGGCGACGTCTGCGCGGGTCGTCGCGGCGGCGATCTTCGCGAGGTCGGCTTGCAACGGCTTGGCGCCCAGCGCCTCCACCGTAGCCTCGTCCATGTAGCTGCGGTAGAGCGCGCCGACCTGGGCCTCCGGGCCCGAAGCGGCGCTGTTCCCGGCGGCCTTGTCCACGACCGCGCGCAGCCGGTTCTTGGAGAGTTCGTCCAGGATGTTGAAGGCGCCATAGGTCGAACGATCCGGCGGGATCGTCAGCTTCTGCATGTACCCGCCGTTGGCGTATTCGAAGAGGCTCTTGCTCGGCGCAACCGCGGTATCGCGCCCTGCCAGGTCGAAGCCCCAGGGACCCATCCGCGGCGCCTTGCTGAGATCGGGGAGAGACGTCGCGGGCGCGGGGGTCGCTGTGTCCGCGGCGAAGGCGGCCGGGGCGGTCAGAAGGGCGGCCGCACAGGCGGCGGCAAGCCAGACAGTCTTCATGGGCGTGGAGTCTCGCTGCGACGGTTAGGGCGGACCATGCTTGAAGCCTGCCCCTTTCCGCTCGTTACATTTTCGTCAGATTGCTCAGTGGTGGTGTTCGACCATGGCCGGCGGGGCCAAGGCTGCGACAAAGGACACTTTGATCCTCGCGCCGCTGGCGAAGGTCAGGGTGGCCGGCGCCGTATCGCCGACCTTCACCGGCTTGGTCAGTTCGATCAGCATCAGGTGATAGCCGCCCGGGCCGAAGGTGACCGAACCGCCGGGCGGGAGTTCGACGCGCGATAGCTGCTTCATGGAAGCCATGCCGTCGCCCATGCTGGACTGGTGAATCTGAACGCTGCGGGCGATAGGGCTTTGCACCGAGACCAGCGCATCCGGCTTCGCGTCCGGGTTCTTCAGCGTCATGAAACCGGCGCCGGTCTGGCCCTGGGCGGCGGGTCGGGTCCAGGCGGCCTCGACCGTGGGCGCGGCCTGGGCGGCAGACGCGACAACGGCCAACGCCAGGGCGGTGGCGAGCGACTTTAGAACGACCATTGCAGGCCTCCGAAAACAGAGCGCCCGTCGCCGGGCCAGTAGGCGGCGCTGGCGGCGGTTGCCGTGATCTGCGCCTGGACGTTGGAGATGTAGTGCTTGCCCGCCAGATTGCGGACATCGACGAAGATCGCGAGGCCGTCCGTCACGGTCCAGCCCGCGTTGAGGTTGATCACCGCGTAGGCCGGCGCGCGCGCGGTGTTGCTGTAGTCGACCCAGATATCCGAGGCGGACCATTCCACCGAGGGGGCGACGAACCAGCCGCGTGGATCGTCGTAGCGCGCCTCGGCGCGGTAGAAATGCTTGGGCACGATGGGCAGACGGTTGTCGCCGTACCGGACGTCGTCACGGAAGCGGAAATCGGAGTAGGTCCAGCTTTGCCTTAGCCGCACGCGCCGGCTGACCTGCCAATCCAGGGCGGCCTCGACGCCCTGGTGGACCGTTCGGTCCGCGTTGAAGGTCGAGGCGGGGATGTCGCCGCCGATGGCATACTGCAGCAGTTCACGGTCCAGCGCCGCGCGGTAGGCTGTCAGGTCCCAGCGTAACCGGCCGCGCTGGCCGCGCGCGCCAATCTCCGCCGTCCAGGCTTCCTGCGCGCGGACCGGGGCGAAGCCGTTGCCGGTGGGCGACATCGACCCGAGGTTCGGCGGCTCCACCGACTTCGTCACATTGGCGAACACCTGCACGCCGTCGTGCGACTCCCAAAGCACCCCCAAGCGCGGGGCGAGCCAGTCGTAGGTCTTGGACGCATCGAGGTCGAAGCTTGCCGCCACGCCGGGGATGGCGAAGCTGCGGTAGTCGCGCCAGGCGCGGCCCCAGGTCGCGCCACCGACCAGCGCCAGGTTCGAGGTCACGAACAGCCGCCCTTCGGCGAACACGTCCACCGCGTCCGCCGCCTGCCGCGAGATCGAGGTGGGCGCTCCCCGCGCACCCTTGCGGTTGACGTAGAAGTTGGAGTCCAGGTCGCCGGTGCGCAGCCAGGCGCCGGCGAAGGCGTCCGCCGCCATGCTTCCCACCTGGCCCTTCCAGTCGAGGCGGGCGAACAGACCGTAGTTGCGACTTTGCTGGTCGATGACCTGGAAGATCGGGTGGTCCAGGTCCTTCCAGACGGCGTAGGCGCCCGCTTCGACGGCCGTGTTGTCGTCCAGGCGCCAGCGGGTGCGCAGCGAGCCGCGCAGGCCGCGCTGGTTGCGGCCCTGGTCGTTGGCGTAGCTGGCGGGCGCGGCCTGGCGTGGGTCGGCTTCGAACTGGGCGCGGGTCAGCGCGCCCGGGATCTCCTGGGCGATGTTCCAGCCGTTCAGGATCAGCCGCACCTCGCGGTCCTCGCCGAACGACCGGCCGACGTTGAGCGAGCCGAACTGCAGGTTCTGTTGGCTCTGCGGTCGGTAGCCCTGGCCGGTCTGGTTGGTGGCGGCGGCGAACACGTCCCAGTCGCCGGACCTGCGAGCCACCGCCAGATGCTCGCGCAGCATGCCGTAACTGCCGCCGTCGATCCGGACCTGGTCGTCGAAGCCGGCGTTGCGGCCCGTCGGCGTGGTCAGGTTCACGGCCCCGCCCAGCAAGGCCCCGCCGAAGCGCAGGGCGTTGCCGCCACGGTAGACCTCGGTGAAGCGGGCGATCAGCGGGTCGATGCCCTGGCTGTCGCCATAGCCGTCCGCCTCGTTCAGCGGCAGGCCGTCCTGGGCGAGGATGAGCCCGCGGTTGTGGCTGGCGTTGCCGATGCCCGACCCGCGGATCGACAGCCGGATATCGCCGCCCCACTTACGCTGGGCATAGACGCCCGGCACATCGCGCAACATGTCGTCCAGCGCCAGGGCGAAGCGGTTCCGGTAGGACTCCGCCGAGACGACCGCAACGCCGCCGGGCGTCTCCGACAGGCGCTTGCGCGCCTCGGCGACCACAGGTGGATCCTCGGGATTGCGGACGCCGGTGACGATGACGGTGTCGATGGTGGGGGCCTCCTCCGCGTGTGCAAGGGCGGGAAAGGCGGAGGCGGCGACCAGCAGGGCTCGCCAGGGAATGGGCATGTCGGAAGGTCTCCGGGACGCAAGATGACAGGCGCGCAGACGTCGGCGCGCGGCGGTGTCGATCAGGCGGCGGAGGTCGGTGGACCCTGGCCGGGCGGGCGCGGTGGCGCGCGGGTCGGCGGGATGAGGCGGTGGCGCCTTGCGGCCGGCGGAGCTTCGACCCACCCATAGACGATCGGCTGCGCCGTGGGCGACGGCGGCAGATCCGCCGCCGCGGGGCAGAGGCAGTGCTTGCAGACGTGATCCACCGGCGGCGCGCCACTGTCGCCAGGCGCTGGCTGCAAGCCCATCTGCGTGCAGATTTGCATTCCGCCGCTGTCGACCGGAGCCGCCATGGCGATGGCGGGGATCCACGCCTGGACCAGCAGGGCGAACGCGGCGAACAGGGCGATGATCGCCCTGCGCTCGGCGCGCGCCGTCGTCGCTGGATTGGTCGTCAGTCCCACAAACCGGCGTCCTAAACGGATCACGGGATTACGCAACCCGCGCGGCTGCGCCATAGTGGCCGCATCGATAAATCGGAGATCTGATGGAAGGCCACGTTCAGCCCGGCGCGTACAAGGATGTCGTCCTTTTCCTCGCCACAGCCGGGGTCGTGGTCCCAATCTTCCGCCGTTGGCGCATCAGCCCGATCCTGGGTTTCCTGAGCGCCGGCGTGGTGCTGGGCCCCTACGGGTTGGGGGCGCTGGCGCACGAAGTCGAATGGCTGAACGCCTTCACCATCGACAACCCGGGCGAGCTGGCCCAGCTGGCCGAGCTGGGCGTGGTGTTCCTGCTGTTCACCATCGGGCTGGAGTTGTCCTGGGAGCGCCTGCGTTCGTTGCGCCGCTACGTCTTCGGCCTGGGCGCCCTGCAGGTGGCGTTGTGCCTGTCGGCGACGGCGGCGGCGGCCTTGACGATGGGTCAGCCGCCCGCCGCGGCGATCGCGATTGGCGCCGCCCTGGCGCTGTCTTCCACGGCGATCGTGATGCCGATCCTGGCCGAGCAGAAACGCCAGCACGCGATGGCGGGCCGCGCCACTTTCTCGGTGCTGCTGTTCCAGGACCTGGCGGTTGCGCCGATCCTGGTCACGCTCACCCTGATGGGCCGCCGCTCGGACGAGCCTTTCTCCCCTGCCATGCTGCTGTCCCTGCTGCCGGCGGTGGGCGGCGTCGCCGCGCTCTTCCTGTTCGGGCGGCTCCTGCTGCGCCCGATGCTCCGCTCGGTGGCCAAGGCCAAGAGCGAGGAGCTGTTTGTCGCGGCCTGCCTGCTGGTGGTGGTGGGCGCCGGCCTGGTCAGCGCGCTGACGGGCCTCTCCATGGCGCTGGGCGCCTTCATCGCCGGCCTGCTGCTCGCCGAGACCGAGTTCCGGCACGAGGTCGAAGTACGGGTCGAGCCGTTCAAGGGCCTGTTGCTGGGGTTGTTCTTCATCTCGGTCGGCATCGGGCTGAACGTGCCGCTGTTGCTGGACCGCCCGCTGGTGATCGTCGGATCGGCGCTGGGGCTCATCTCGCTCAACGCCCTGGTGGTCTTCGCGCTGGCGAGGGCGTTCCGGGTCAAGGCGCGCAGCGCCATCGAGGCGGCCCTGTTGCTGGCCGGGGCCGGTGAGTTCGCGTTCGTCATCCTCGGCCAGGCCATGGACCAGGGGTTGGTGCAGCGGACCATCGGCGAGACCGCGCTCGTCGCCGCAACGCTGTCGATGTTCTCGATACCCTTCCTCGCCCAGCTCGGTCTGCGGCTGGGTGGGCGGCAGGTCGCCCCCAGCGAGCTCCCTCCGGAGCCCGAGGGCCAGGGCGATGGCGAGCCCAAGGTGCTGGTGGTCGGCTACGGCCGCGTCGGGCGATTGGTGGGCGACATGCTGCGCCGCCATGAGATCGGCTGGGTCGGCGCAGAACTGGACGCCAAGCTGGTGGAGCAGGGCCGGCGGGCGGGCGAACGGATCTACTTCGGCGACGCGGCGCGGGCCGAATTCCTGATCCGTTGCGGGCTGGCGGATGCGCCGGCCCTGGTCGTCACCATGGACAATCCCGAAGGCGCCGAAGCGGTCGTTGCGGTCGCCCGGGCGTTGCGGCCCAGTCTGACCATCGTCGCCCGCGCCCGTGACGCACGGCACGCGCAGCGGCTCTACGACCTGGGCGCCACCGACGCCGTTCCCGAAACGGTGGAAGCCAGCCTGCAGCTCTCGGAAGCGGTGCTGGTCGAGATCGGCGTGCCCATGGGCCTGGTCATCGCCTCGATCCACGAGCGCCGGGACGAATTCCGCAAGGCGCTGAACCGGCCCGAATCGCTCGGTGGGCGCGGCCGACGCTTTCAACGTGAGCGCGGCGCCTGAATGGCGCCAAAAGCGCGGCGCCGCAAAAATGCGATGCCGGGCCGTCTGGCGGGGAACCAAGCGTAGCCTTGATCCGTTGGGCGGTCTGACGACGAGCCACGTGGGCTGGGGATTTCGCGCGAATGAGCTCGGCGGCCGGCGAGAACGACGCGCGACCGACAAAGGTCGAGCGGGTTGTCCTGCGTCAATGCCGTCCATTTACAAACAACGCTATGGACTTGCGTCAGAACTCGACGGACGCTTCGTCGCGTTCGGCGCAGACGGGCGAACGTCGTCAAGATGAGATTCGGGTTGCGCGGCGCATGCCGGGCGCCTCGAAAGGACAACTGAGCTGGCGAGGCCTTGCAGATTTGATTGTTTGCGCGGGACTTGGCGGCCCGTGTCCTGGTAGAGCTTGGGAAAGGCTGGCGAAATTGCGGTTGGAGTGTGGCCTCGGCGACACTTTCGCAATGATGCGGCCTTGCTATAACGGCGGCTGGGTCAAACGGCCGCACCACCTGAGGGCAACGAGAGGGCTCTGATTATGAAGTTAAAACTCCTGGCTGGGGCCGCAATGGCGGCGGCGTTCGCCGCAACCGGAGCGGTCGCGCAAGAAGGTTGGTATGGCGCCGTCGACCTCGGCTACCACTGGCCGGATTCGCTCGAGGCCACGTCCTCAATCAACGCGGCGAACGCCGCTCCGTATAAGTGGGACTTCAATCAGAAAGAAGATTGGGCCGGCTTCGCACGCCTCGGCTACCAGCTGAACGACCATTGGCGGGTCGAGCTGGAACTCGGCTACCGCCCGGGCGACATCGATTCGATCCGCGGCGGCGCCAACCAAAGCGTCATCGGCCTCTGCACCCCCGGCGTGACCCGCACCGCCGCGGCCCCGACCTGCGGCTCGCCGGACGGCGACGTCGAAGCCTGGACCGCGATGGGCAATATCATCTACGACATCCTGCCCGGTTCGGTGATCAATCCGTTCATCGGCGCCGGCATCGGCGTGAACCACGCGAAGATGGACGTCACCGGCCAGTTCTCGAACATCCCGGGGACGGTGACGGCGGCCAACGCCATCCAGAACCTCACGATCGACGATTCGGACACGGCGTTCGCGTATCAGGCCATCGCGGGCCTGGCTTGGAAGGCCAGCGACCAGCTCAGCGTCGATCTGACCTACCGCTACCTGGGCGGCTCGGATCTGGACTTCGAGTCCACCGGCAGCCTGGCGACCGCTTCGGGCGGCCTGCAGCCCGGCGTGTTCTCGGGCGACTACAAGGACCAGTCGGTGACGCTGGGCCTGCGGTACCTGTTCGCGGCTCCCCCGCCGCCCCCGC
>DASVNS010000043.1:0-5776 GCA_036383735.1 Phenylobacterium sp.
GCCTGGGCGCGGGCGAGCGCTTCGCCGGGCAGCGCATTGTCCGGGAAGACTTCGGCGACGAGGCCCAAGGCCTCCGCCTGCTCGGCGGTGATCTTCTTGCTCATGAGGAAAAGCTCGGTCGCCTTCTGCAGGCCGATGAGACGCGGCAGCAGGAGCGTCGAGCCGACTTCCGGCAGGAGACCAAGTTTGACGAACGGCATCTGGAAGGTCGCGCTCTTGGCCGCATAGACCAGGTCGCAGTGCAGCAGCATCGTCACGCCGATGCCGACCGCAAGACCGTTCACCGCCGCCATCACCGGCTTTTCGGCCGCCCTGAGGCCTTCGACGAAGCGCGCGACCTGCGGCTTTTCGGTGGGGGCGTCGTCGATGGGCGTCGAGCTCTCTTTGGCGAAACCACCCATATCGGCGCCGGCCGTGAAAGCGTCGCCCGTCGCGGTGATCAGCGTCACGCGGATGCTCGGGTCGCTTTCGGCCCGTTCGATGCCGTCGGCCAGCGCGCCGTACATCTCGGGCGTCAGCGCATTCTTCTTGTCCGGACGGTTCAGCGTCAGGACCTGAACGCCCTTTTCGAACGTGACGAGCACCTGTTCGGTCATAGATGCATTCCTATCTGAAAACTGATCGTGAAATTCTGACGGATGGCGCGCCGCTATTCAATCCGCCAGGTGCCGTTGCGCTTCGGCCCGCCCCTTCAACTCCGCGCCCTGTTTCGCAGCCAATCTTGCGATCCGCTCCGGCGCGAAGTTCATCTCGACCAAGGCCGGCGCGGTAAGCGCGATCTCACGATACTCGGCGATCTTGCCGTCGCGAAGTTTGATCATCGAGACGCCCTCAAAGATCGCGCGCGCCCCGTTCGCCTCCGGCAGCGTCGAGCGATAGCTGAACACGTAACGCGCGTAGACCATCCTGCCGTCGGTCACCGGGTCGAACATGTCCCAGCGGTAATCCTCGCCGGCGCCAAAAACCAACCTGTTGAACGCTTCCAACCCCTCGCGCCCCTTGAAGGCGCCGTAGAAGACGTCGTGATAGACGCCATCTTCCGTGAACAGGTCTGCGAACGTCTCACCCTTGTATTTTTCGCAGGAGTCGCAAAGCGCACGCAACAGCGCCGGGACGTCCACGGTGGTTGCGCCCTCATTCATTGCGATTACGCCTCCGTTGTTGAAACCAAGGCCTTTCGACCGTCGTTCAGGGACGACCGTCAACTGAACCGGCATCCGCATAGAGGCAGCAAGCCGGGACTGCGAGTGAACAGTTCGAACGGAGGTCCGTGCAGGGCATGCACGCTCCCGCCCCTCTACGCCGGCATAGCCAGCAAGGTTATTGGAACTTTCGCCGGTACTGCCCCGGCGAGAGCCCCACAACCGCGCCGAAGGCCCGGATGAAGGCGCGGGTGTCCGCGTAGCCCACCGCCTCGGCGACGCGGTCGAGCGACGTGGGCGAGGTCTCCAGGAGCCGCTTGGCGGTCTCCATACGGATGTTCCGCAAATACTCCATCGGCGACTGGCGAGTGGCCTCGCGGAATCTGCGGGTCAGGTTGCGCTCGCCCATGCCGCTGGCTCTGGCCATCTCGCGCACGCCGAAGGCCTCCGCATGATGCGTCTCGATCCAATCCTGCAGCCCCAGCACGCGCGCATCGCCATGGTCGCGCCGCCCGACGAACAGCAGATAGGGGCGCTGCGAACCGGGGATCTTGTCCATGGACAGCACCTTGGCCGTGGAGACGGCCAGTTCGCGCCCACCGAGCCGATCGACGATGTGTATGGCCAGGTCGAGATAGGCGGTGGTCGCACCCGCGCAGATGACCATGCGATCCTCGACGATCCGTTCTTCGAGCGCCAAGCTGGTGTTGGGATAGCGGCTCTCGAACAGGGCGCGGTAGCGCGGGTTGGTGGTCACGCGGCGATCGGTGAGCAGCCCGGCCTCAGCGAGCAGGAACGCGCCGGTGCAGGCGGACGCCACGAGCGTCGGATCGGGCTGCAGACGCGAGAGCCAGCCGATCAGGCCCCGTTCGCGCGTGAGCGTCGCCTCGACGTCGTCCATGATCGGAGGGGCCACCACGACATTGCTCTCGCTTGCGGTCTCCAGCGACGCCTGCGCGTCGATGCGGTAGCCGCCCGCCCCTGACACCGGCCCGCCTGAGGGCGTCGCCACACCGATCGTGTGCCCTCGCCAGCCGATCGCATTGCTCTGCTCGGCCAGGTGGGTGGCTATGTTGAACGCGTCGAGCAGCCCGTAGACCGCCGAGGTCATGCAGCCGTCGAAAGCCAGCACCGAGATCTTCACGTCCGCGTAAGCTCCGAGGTCACGACGCGAACGGCGCCTCGCGGATCCGCGCCGAGAAGCTGCTCTTGAACAGGAACGCCGGACGGGATCGTGGGGCGGATCGAACGCCGATAGGTAGACACCTTGTGCTCCAATCGCGGGTGAACATCGAGGACGCGATTGACGGCGGGGTCGTGAACCTCCCCGCATGCCGCATGTGGGCCGCCACCCCACGACCCCCTTGTGGACCACTCCGAATGTAAGCCGATTGTCGGCAGGCAATTGCAATAGCCAACGCCGGCCCGGCGGCCGAATGGCGGCTTCGGCAACCTAATTTGCCGCTACGGCCATCTCGCAATGGCCAGAGCGGGGCCACGATGACCGCCCTACAAGTTCGGGCAGGACGTCGGCGCATCGCCCGCGGACGTTCCGCCGAAGTCAGAAGGACAAGGCAATGGTGGCGAAAGCCCTCTTCGTGCGTCTCGAGGCGCAGCGCGGCAAGGAAGACGAACTCGAGGAGCTGCTGCGCGGCGGCCTCGAAGCGGTGCGCGGCGAGCCGGGCACCGTCCACTGGTTCGCCGCCAAGATCGGCGAGTCGTCGTTCGCGATCTTCGACACCTTCAACGACGACGCCGGCAAGATGGCGCACCTGCAGGGCCAGGTCGTCGCAGCGCTCGCCTCGAAAGGCGCGGAGCTGCTGGCGGCGGCGCCGAAAATCGAACACGCCGACGTCCTGGCGACGAAGGGCTGAGACCGCGAGGCGGGGTGGGCTTCACCCGTACGAGCGCGACCGGCTTTGCGGCATAGGTTCCGAGCTCAGATCTGCCTTGAGGCAGGCGAAAGGGAGAGACGATCATGGCCGACGGCGACGTCGCGCAACCGCTGGGAGACCGCGCCGGGTCCGGTCCGCCGGCCCCCGGTTTCATCGCCCGCCTGTTGATGTTCCTGGCCCAGATCCTGCCGTTTCTCGTCGGGGTCGGCTTTTTCGCGCCGCTGATCACGCAGCTGATCGAGCGCGCGCTGCCCGAGGCGGCCCACGCCCAGTGGCCCCTGCTTGTCGGCCTGGCGATCGGCGGATCGTGGGGCGCGGTCGCGAACCTGAGAGGTCGGTGGCTATGAGCGTTTCCGCAACTGTGCACGACCGCGATCTCAGCGGGCTCTCGAGCCAGGAGCTGATGCGGCTCGAGCGTTCGATCGTCGAGGAATTCATGGGCGGCCTGGCGTGGGGCTCCGTCCTCTGGGCGTTTACGAACCTGGCGGTCTGGCTGTCGCTCTGGCCGCTGACCCTGTCGGGCATCCTGCCCCTGTGGGCGGCGGCGCCCATCGGCACGGTGAACGTGATCCTCGCCTACCTGCCCTCGCACGAGGCGCAGCACCGGGTCTTCGCACGGGAAGGCGAGCCGCTGTTCTGGCTGAACGAACTCGTCGGCCACCTCTCGCCCATTCCCATGACGATGGCCTACGAGTCAGGCCGCCTCACGCACTACGAGCATCACAAGCACAGCAACGATCCGCTTCTCGACCCGGACGTCCACACCAAGTCCGCCAACGCCTGGCATGCGATCGTCAAAGACTTCGCCGACATGCGGAATGTCGTTCCGAAGACCGGCCTGTCCTACGGCGAGACGCTGCAGCGGCTTGGGACGGACGAAGCCCGCAACGCCGGCGCCCTCGCCCTCATCTATGAGCTCGCCTTCAATGCCATCCTTATCGGGTTCGCCTGGGCCGGCTACGCGCTCGAGGTGGCCCTGATCTGGTGGCTGCCGCGCATGCTGGGCGGGGTCTATCTCCGGTTCTTCCTGAGCTGGGCGCCGCACCATCCGGCCAAGGAACTGGGCCGCTACAAGGACACCCGCGGCTTCCGCAGCCGCCTGGGCAACATCCTGACGATGGGGATGCAGTACCACATCATCCACCACCTCTATCCCCGCATGCCTCTGATGCGGCACCCGGCCGCCTTCCGCGCGCTGCGGCCCATTCTTGTCGCTCGCGGATGCCGGCTGGACGGCATTTAGCACCGCTGCGCGGAGGTGCTAGAGGGTGCGCATCCGCCTGGGCGGCCGGCTTGAGCGCCGGGCGCGGGCCGCGATTCGGCCAGCGCAGCGGCGGCGCGTCACCACCGCGCCCGCAGGCCGACGGAGACCTGCTGGGCCTCGCGGTCGTGCGCGAGTTCGGCCGCGTAGGCGCCGTAGACGGTGACCCTGGCGGTTAGCTGGCCACTGAAGCTGGCGCCGAGCTTCGCCGCGTCGCGGCCGGTGGGCGCGGAGGTGACGGTGAAGGCCGGGCCGCCCAGCCTGACGAGGCTCGCCCGCGCCTCGGCGTTGACGTCCTCCATCTCGTGGCTCCAGCCGAAGAGGCCGCGCATCTGCAGCGACAGATCGGGCGTCAACCGCACCATCCGCGCCAGCCGCACGCCCGCAAAGGATTGGAGGCTGTGGTTGCGCTGGCCTGCGATGCTGGCGGTCGTGGCGCCGCCGGATTCCGTCGTCGCGGTCGACGTGAGGCGAAGCAGGCTGAGCCCCACGGTGGGCTCGATCCGCCACCGCCGGGCGGTGAAGCCCAGGCCGGTATTGATCTGGCCGCCGGCGCCCTCGAGCGTGTCGCCGCCCTTGGCCGACGCCCCGAAGCGGCCACCGGAACGGGTGACGTCCTGGTCCATGCGCAGATAGTCGGCCTGCCAGTCGACGAACGCGCGACCGCGCCGCGCGCCGCCGTAGACAACGGCCTGGAACAGCGTCCCGTCCGCGCTGTCGCCGCCCGCAGCGTCGGTCCGCACATCGTCGATGCCGACAGCAATGCCGGCCACGCCGCTGCCGAACGTCCGGTCGATCCCGAAGATGACGCCGCCGACCGAGGTGCGCGCGGCGGCGCCCGAACCGCCGAACTCCGTGCGCTGGCCGAAGGCGTCGGCCCAGAGCGTGACGCCCTCGGAGCTCGCCGCCGGCGATCCCGGCGCGCCGCGCCGGCCGGCGAGTTGGTCGCCGACGGCGGCGGCGCCCTGGCTCCACGCCTGCCGGACAGCCATCACGCCGGCCGCATAGATGTCCGGCGACAGGGCCTCCAGGCCGGCGGGAAGTTCGGTGGCCGACAATCCGTAGAGCGGATAATAGACCGACGCCCGGTCCACGCTCATGCGCAGCCCCGCGGCCGGCCGGCTGGCGTCCAGACTGGCGCCGACCGCCGTCTGGTTCGGCGTCGCGGCGATACCTGCCGAGCCCAGGTCGGCATAGGCGGTGGGGGTCACGATCAGCGAGAGGCTCGTGGGCGCGTAGAGCGCATCGAAGCGGGCGCCCGCCATGAGGCCCGCCGGCTGGGTCAGCCCGCTGAAGCCGCTGTCGGCCGCGATGCCGCCGGCCGCGCTGATGACCCGGAACTGCCGCCCGATCGCAGGGCTGTAGGTGTTGCTGGCCGCGCCGGTGATGCCGCGGAGCCGCGGCGCCAGGACGCCGCCCGCCGTCAAGCGGCCGTCCGTGCCGTTGACCACCACACGGCTGAAGGCGCCGGTCCCCGG
>DASVNS010000044.1:0-1593 GCA_036383735.1 Phenylobacterium sp.
CGCTGCGGCCATGCTGCGCCTCGAGGTCGCCGATGAGCTCGAGCAGGCGGGCCAGGCCCGCGCCGTCGCGCACCACGCCGGCGTCGCGGCTCATGGCGTGGCGCAACGCCTGCAGCGCCTCTTGCGGCAGGTTCATGGCGGTCACGGCCACATGGATCCCGCCGACGGCCCGTTCGCTCCGGGCCGCACGGCCGGCGCGCTCACCGAACACCGCGGCCTCCAGCAGCGAGTTCGAGGCCAGCCGATTGGCGCCGTGCACGCCCGTCGAGGCGCATTCGCCGGCGGCATAGAGGCCGGGCAGGCTGGTCCGTCCGTCCGTGTCCGTGGCGATGCCGCCCATGTGGTAGTGGCAGGCGGGGGCGACCGGGATCGGCTGGATACGAGGATCCACCCCGCCGGCCATGCAGGCGGCGAACACCGCCGGGAATTCTTCGGGGAAGTGCGATCCCACCGCGTCCCGAGCGTCCAGGAACGCGCCGCCGCCCGCCACGCGCTCGGCGTGGATGGCGCGGGCCACTACGTCGCGCGGGGCCAGTTCGGCCGCCGGATGGTAGCTGGCCATGAACGGCCGGCCACGGCCGTCGATGAGCTTGGCGCCCTCGCCGCGCAGGGCCTCGGTGGCGAGGGGCGCGGGATCGCGGCCGATGTCGATGGCCGTGGGATGGAACTGGACGAACTCGGGGTCGGCGATCACGGCGCCGGCCAGGGCGGCCAGGCCCAGGCCTTCGCCCTTGAGTTCCGCCGGGGTCGTGGTGACGGCGTAGAGCCCGCCGATGCCGCCCGTGGCGAGGATGACCGCGCGGGCGGCGATCTCGACCGGCTGGCCGTCGATGCGCGCCAGCACGCCGCGGACGCGGCCGGTGGCGTCCTGCAGCAGGCCGATCAGCTTCGCACCGACCTTCACCTGGATGTGCGGGGCGGCGAGGGCGGCGGCGGTCACCGCCTCCATGATCGCCCGGCCGGCCTGGTCGCCCTTGACCCGGGCCACGCGCGCCTTGGAGTGCGCGGCCTCGAGGCTCTGGGCGAAGCCGCCGTCGGCGTCGCGGTCGAAGGGGGCGCCCAGGTCGGCCAGTCGACGCACGGCCGCGGGACCTTCCTCGGCCAGCAGGCGCGCGGGCTCAGGCTCCACCAGCCCGGCGCCGGCAGCGATCGTGTCGGCTGCGTGCAAGGCGGCCGTATCGTTATTCGACAGCGCCGCGGCGACGCCGCCCTGGGCCCAGGCCGAGGAGCAGCCATGGTTCAGGGCCGCCTCGCTCAGCAGCAGGACCTTGGCGGGCGCGGCGGCCAGGGCGGCGCTGAGGCCCGCAAGCCCCGCGCCGACCACCAGCACCCCGTCGTGACGGAGGCGCTCGGTCATCAGATCAGCTCCACGTCGACGTGGTGGAGCGCCTTGACCAGGTCGTAGCGCGCGAGGCGCGACGGCGGGGGCAGGTCGATCATCCGCTGCACGGCCAGTCGGGCGCGCTCGGCGACCACCGGATCCACATGGACCTCGTGGCGGTCGTTCACCAGGGCGTCGTAGATGTTCTCCAGCGTGATCATCTTCATGTGCGGGCAGAGATTGCAGGGCCGCACGAACTCGGTGTCCACCGC
>DASVNS010000045.1:0-2204 GCA_036383735.1 Phenylobacterium sp.
TGCAGGTCGTACTGCGCCACCAGCCCCGTGTTTTCGATCGAGCGGCGCGTGGTGTCCGCCCCGGCGCTGGGCGGCGACGTGTTCTGGAAGGTTTCCTTCTCCCAATCGACCGCCCCGGTGAGGAGATGGGTCAACTCACCCATCTCGAGCCGGTAGGTCGTGACGTACGAAGCCTTCTTGCGCAGGCCGTCGTTACCCCCCGAACGCTCGCGGGCGTCGTAGCTCTTGCGCTCGGCGTCGACACCCTGGAACGACAGGCTGTGGGTCCAGGCGCCATCCAGCAGCTTCAGGTCCGCACCCGCAAAATAGTCGAGCGTCTTGGAGTCGGAATAGGTCCCGGGACTGTCGATGACACCGAGGCCGCTGAAGCTGGAGTTGTTGGTCTCGGCGTGGACATCCGTGTAGCGCAGCACGCCACGCAGTTTCAGATTCTCGGTGAGCTGATAACCCGCCTTGGCCGAGACGTTCTGCAGCTCCGCACCCGTCTTCCTCACGCCGCCGGGCAGGGTCTGGGTGATGTAGCCATCCGTGGTCTCGACCACACCATTCACCACCAGGTCGAGCGGCCCCTTGGCCAGCGCAAAACGGCCGGCGCCGCCCAGGGCGCCCTGCGAGCCGAACTCGACACGCAGGCTGCCGCCCGGCGCTTCCTTGGCCGTGGGGGTGATGTAGTTGATCACGCCGGCGATGGCGTCGGACCCATAGAGCGCGCTTTGAGCGCCCCGCAGAATCTCGATCCGCGCCACTTCGTCGCCCAGCAGGGACCCGAAGTCGAACTCGCCGAAGAACGGATCCGCGGCTTCGATCCCGTCGATCAGAGTCAGCACGTGGTTGGCCTCGGCCCCGCGCACCCGCACCTGGGTCTGGCTCCCGACGCCGCCAAGCCGGCTGACGGCGAAGCCCGGCACGTCGCGCAGCACGTCGGAGACGAGGCGGACCTGACGGTCCTTCATGTCCTGCGCCGTGATGACCGTTACCGACGAGCCGACCTTGTCGGCGGCGACGCCATCGGCCGCACGCGTGCCGGTGACGATCACCTCGTCGACAGCCGATCCCTCGGCGGCGAAGGCCGGTTGGCTGATGAGCAGCGCGGCGACGCCGGCGCTCCATAGGTAGTTCCTGGGCATTGAGGCCCCCCTCTGTCCGCGTCCCCACGACATACAGAGGACCTCCCACAGCGCGAACTGCGCCAAAGGTCGACGGACCGGCAGGCGTGGACGCAGCGGCCCGGCCCGGTCGGTCGAAACGGCCCTCCGCCGTTCACGTCGTCGCTCAGACGGAGATCCGCGCCCTGGGTGTCCGCTGCCCCAAAGCTCGAGCGACACGCACCGACCGGTTTCCTGGCTCGCGGGTCACGGCGCTATGCGAACCGCCTTCCCAGCCCCGAAAGGCCAGTGGCTGACGGAAACTCCGCCACGTCGCATGCGCTCACCGCTTACAGTTGCAGGGACAGCTGCAGATTGGAGAGAACCCCTACTGCATTCCCGTTTAAGCCCGAGGGCTTCGGCGCGCTAAGCGCCACGATCCGCCGAAGCGCACCGTGACGGCGCCCTCATGTCGGGCTTTTGCCCGCTTGTCCATGCTCTTGAACGGTCACCCGGCGGCGCCCTTCGGGGCCGAAAGGCCGCCTACAGCGCCGCGCAGGCCGGCGGCGGGAGCACCACCACGGGCTCCTGCTTGAACGTCGTGCGGTAGGCCGTGCGCACGGCTTCGACCTTGGCGCCGCCGCCCCCCGAAGACGGCAGGACGACGAGCACGACCTTGGCGGCTTCGCGGATCAGGCGGTTCCCGGAACCCTTCCACTGACCGCCGCCATCGACGATCGTCACACCGTCGGGGAAGCGCGGCGTAACCTCCTTGTCCACGAAGCGGCGCAGATCGCCGTCGTCGAGCGTCCTTGGCGCCTTGGCGTTCAGGAACAGCTGCGCGGTCCGTAGTTGGGCCTGGCCGGCGGGGCAGGCCTGCGGCCTGGGCGCGCTCATGCACCCCGCCAACCCAAGCATCAGGACCAGCGCCCCTGCCCGGATCATCCGCCGACAAGCTCGCGGCCGATCAGGAAACGGCGGATCTCGTTGGTGCCGGCGCCGATGTCGTAGAGCTTGGCGTCGCGCAGCAGGCGTTCCACAGGGAATTCCTTGGTATAGCCGGCCCCACCCAGAGCCTGGATGGCCTCCAGCGCCACCTTCACGGCGTTCTCGCTCGCC
>DASVNS010000046.1:0-3823 GCA_036383735.1 Phenylobacterium sp.
AGCGAAAACGCCGTGCGCATCCAGATCGCCGTCGCGCTGATCGCCTATCTGCTGCTCAGGCTCGCCAAAGACGCCGTCAAGATCGTCGAAAGCCCACTCGCCTTCGCCAGGCTGGTCCGTACCAACCTCATGCACCGGCGGTCCATCGATCAACTGCTCAAGCCACCCAAACCCGCCATCTCAGACCCGCGCCAACTCCAGCTCCACCTTCTACTCTCGTGAACCGGACAGCCGTGGGTCAGGCCCGCCCATGACGATCAAATGGGGTGGGTGACGCGGGCCGATTCACCCTCGCAAAAAGAGCGTGAAAGTAAAACATACGACCAAGGATTGTGTCGCCTGAAGCTGCAGCGTAACCTTGTTCTCCACACCATCGCACGAGGGGCGGGATGGAACGGGCAGCGCGACGGCACATGTGGACGGCGGCCTTCGCGGTCTTTGTCTCCGGACTGATTCTATGGGGATCGGCGGCCCAAGCCGGCCAGCTCGTCCTCAAGAACACCTCGGCGGCGCCGATTACCTGCACGGTCGACGGCTGGACCTTGGCCTCGGGTTGGAACTTCGACTGGTACATCCAGGTGCCGGCCAACGGGGCCTACTATGTGGGCCAGAACGCCAGCCACGTGGGGTCCGACGGGGCGCCGGTGATCAACTGGGTCAGCTGCGGGGGGCTTACCACCCGTTCGATGACCCTCAAGCCCAGCAGCCCGAGCCAAACCTTGGTGCTGAACGGCCAGCAGACGCGCGTTCTCAACGTCGCGCTCTATACTTACCTGCCCACCCTGCCGACCGACCGTTTCGAGGGACTGGCGAACTATGTCGTCCAGACCTACCAGGCGGCCAATCCGCAGATCCTGCTCAACGCGACGCTGAACAGCGACATCGACACTTACAACTTCGACGGACTGACCACCCTGCTGGGGCCGCAGGGCTTCGACGTCATCGAGCTCGACACGCTCTACCTGGGCTATCTCGCCTCCAGCGGGCTCATCAATCCGGCGAAGATTGTGGGCGAGGCGCCGCTGCCCGCCGCCCTGCCAGGCGCGACCATCGATGGCCAACTGTACGGCATCCCCAGCTGGCTATGCATGGACTTCATCTATTCGGGAAACCCCGCGCTGAAGCAGCAGGCCACGCTTGCCCAGCTCCTACAGTTCTTCAGCGCCACGCCGGCCGGCCAGCGTCCGCTGGTGGGCGACTTCAACGGCAGCTGGCGGCTGCCGTCGATTTACATCAACGCCTATGTGCAGACCTACGGCTACGGCCACATCGCCCAGGCCACGACCATGCCACCAGACCCAGGCGTCATCGCCAGCCTGGTGAGCCTGAGCGACACGTGCAACCTGAACGGCGCCGACATCTGCACCAACAACACGGTCCACAACCTGAACAACGCGAGCAACGGCGCCTCGGAGCAAATCTTCGCCACCGGCGGGGCCAGCGCCGATGTCGGCTTCTCCGAGCAGTCGTTCTACGTGAACCTCTATGGACCGGCGACCCCGCTCTACGTGATCCCGACGCCCTGGGGCCAGACCCCGCAGCCGCTGCTGTTCCAGGACGTGTTCGTCAGCAGCGCGGCGACCTGCGGGCCGTCCACGCCCTGCGCCGCCGACGCTACGGCCTTCACCACGCTGATGACCGGCATGGCGATGAAGAACTACATCACTCAGTCCCAGGACCTGCCGGCCGGCAGTCCCTGGCGCACGCTGCTCGTGGCCAATGCCGGCTTCTGGAACCAACCGGCGGTCCAGGCCAACCCGGTTTACCAGCAGGTCAGCGGCGTCTTCGCGACCGCCCGGCCGTTCCCGAACACGTTCACGGCCGCTGTGCAGACCAACATGGCGCAGAGCATCTGCAAGTCGCTGCAGGCCAGCCGGCCTGCCTATGTCTGCAAGACCGGCGTGGCCGCCTCCAACGTCGTGCCGCTGCCGGCCGCCAAGCCCAAACCCAAGCCCGCCAAGCCGGCGTCGAAGCAGAGGAAAGCGGCATGAGCAACGGACCCGTCTCCGGCGACGGCATCGCCGTGACCCTGCCGCCCGGCAAGACCGTGTTCTGGAACGTCACCGTCCAGGCGGCTTACAACCAGTACGTCCAGCTCAACGATCCCAGCGGCGCGGCCGTCTTCAACGCCACCGGCGCGTCGCCCGGCGGCCATTCGCCGACCCAGATCGGCCAGGGCTCGTTCGTGGTCGGCGGCAATGGGAACTACAGCCTCTACGTCGGAACCAACGGCGGCCAGGCGTGGTCGCAGGTCCTGTGGGACGACATGACGGCGAACCTCGGCTCGACCGTGATGTGCGCCAACCTCAATTTCATCTCCGAGGACGGCGCCGACCAGGACTTCAACGACTCGGCGGTCTCGCTGACCTGGTTCAACAGCCTGGGCTGAGGAGGCCTCGAAGATGTCCAACGGTCCGGTTCCAGGCAACGGGGTCCCCATCGACCTGCCGCTCGGCAAGATCGTGTTCTGGTCCGCCGTGGTTCAGGCCGCCAACAACCAGTTCGTGCAACTGAAGGACAGCAACAACGCAGTGCTGTTCACCGCCCAGGGCTCGGGCGTTGCGCCCACCCAGATCGGCCAGGGCTTCTTCCAGGTTTCCGCCACGTCCCAGGCCTGCACCGTCTGGCTGGGGATCGACGGCGGCGCCCAGTGGTCGCAGGTCCTGTGGACCCAGGACGCGGTCTCCGACGGCGGTTCGGTCTGCATGGGCAAGTACCTGTTCGTCTCCGAGGACGGCGCCGACCAGGACTTCAACGACACGTGCCTGCAGATCCAGTGGTTCGACCAGGTCGGCTGATGCTACGACCCGGGGCATGGAGTTCGAGGACGACGCCTTCGTGCTGGCGGCGCGCGCGCACGGCGAGGCCGGGGCGATCGTCGAGCTGCTGACGGCGCGGCACGGCCGCTACGTCGCCCATGTGGCGGGCGGGGCGTCGCGCAGGATGCGGCCGTTCCTGCAGCCGGGCGCCCAGGTGCTGGCCCGCTACCGGGCGCGCATCTCCGATCAGCTGGGCTCGGCGCAGCTGGAGCCGGTGGGCGAGGGGCCCTCGGCGCTGTTCGACGATCCGCTGGCGCTGGCGGGCCTGGCCGCTGCGGCCGCCGTGGCCGCCGGCGCGCTGCCCGAGCGCGAGCCGCATCCGGGCGCCTACCTGGCGTTCGAGGCGCTATGCGGGGCGCTCGCCGTCCCCGACATCTGGCCCGCCGTCTTCGTGCGCTTCGAGGCCGGCCTGCTGCAGGACCTGGGCTTCGGCCTGGATCTGTCCAAGTGCGCGGCCACCGGGGCCGTCGACGACCTGATCTACGTCAGCCCGCGCACCGGCCGCGCCGTCAGCCGCGCGGCGGGCGAGCCCTACAAGGACAAGCTGCTGCCCCTGCCGCCGTTCATGCTGGGCGCGCAGAGCGGCCTGCGGTCCGGCGACGTCGGCGCCGGCCTGGGCCTCACCGGCCACTTCCTGGAAACCTTCATCTTCGGCCCGCTGAACCGCCCGTTGCCGCCCGCGCGCCTCTGGCTGCTGGACCGGCTTCGTGAAGCGGATCGGCTCTGATGGAGGCGCCTCGCCACCTTTCCGACGACGACATCGCCCGTATCGGCCGCGGCGTCGCCGACCGCACCCTGCCCAAGCCCGAATGGACGCACGCCGCCCACTTCGCCGCCGCCTTCTGGCTGCTGACCCGGCCGCAAGGCGACGCCGAGGCCGAGATGCCCGGGCTGATCCGCGCCTACAACGCCGCCACCGGCGTCGAGAACACCGACACCTCGGGCTATCACGAGACCATCACCCTGGCCTCCCTGCGCGCCGCCCGCGCCTGGCTGGCCGCCCG
>DASVNS010000047.1:0-9780 GCA_036383735.1 Phenylobacterium sp.
CGCTGCGCGCTGGCGACATCCGGGAAAATGCACATGAGGTTGTCGGCCCAGGCCTTGACCAGGCGCCCGCCCTCTTCCTGCGTGGCCGCGTCACCCACGACCTGAAGCCGGCGGATCTCCAGCAGAGCCTCGGAGATATCCGCGCCGAACGTGAGCCGCGAGAACCCGCAAAGGTCGACCACCAGGACGGCGCCTTCCCGCCCGAACAGCCGGTCGAGGTCGGCGGCCAAGGTGGCGCGCCGCGCCGGGTCCGCGAGGGCCTGGTCGAGGAGGCGGGCCAGCATCTACGCCGCCCGCCGGGTTGCGTCGGCGTTGTCGTTGGCCGCCTTGCGACGGCGGCGGCGAAACGCGGGAAGCAGAACCAGACTGCCCTCCATGGTCGCTATGGTGGACTGATAGTCCCCATACAGCGTCAGCGTGGCTGAGCCCGTGCTGTGTCGCTCCACGGCCTGGACGTAATGCAGGCCAAGCGCGGGGGCACAGATGGTCTCGGCCACCAGAGTCATCTGCATGGTCCCGCCGCCCATCTGGGAGATAGTCGTGGGAGTTGCCGTGGTGCTATCGCAATCGACGCCGATGCCCCAGTAGTCACTGCCTCCACCATTGGCCAGGACCTGGACGCGCCCCCGAACGGCGATTTGCGCCAGTCCATCTACATAGGTCACCCGGTTGCCGGAGCTATTGTTCATCGCCCGGAATGCTCCGCTGTTCGCGAGCGTCCAGCTCCCCGTGCTCTCCAGACTGCGGCTGTTGATGCGCACTCGGTTGTAGGCGTTGAACACGCCGACGATAGCGTTACTGCCCCCGGAAGCTGCCGCGGGGGTGAGGGCCACACCCGTCTGCCCTGCCGCTGTCGTGTAGATGGAGCCCAGGTAGGTCGCGCGGTCCGCAGCGATGGAGCCGTAGTTGGTCGAGCCGTTGTAGCAGGACGCGATGGAGTTGACGTTGGTCCAGTAGCCGCGCGTGTTGTGCACCTGGCTGTAGCCGGTCCCCCGCGCAGTGTTGGAGCCGCCGGTGTCCGACGCCCAGCCACCGCCGGAGCCGTTGGTGGCGACGCAGATCCGGTTCGCGCCCGACTGCACCCACCAGACGTCAAACACCCCGCCGGAGTTGAGCACCCCGGTGGAGGACGCCTGCATGGCGGTGGAGACTTCGCAGGACGAGATACTGTCCAGCTGGTCGGTGGAGCCATCGTAGTAGGGTACGGTCCTGCCGGCAGAGCAGGTGTAGTAGAGCGTGCTCTTGGCGGTTTGGTCCGAGGTCATGACCGGCGTGCCGCTGACCAGGGTCAGGCGGCCCAGGGGCGGCACAATGGTTGTAGAGCCGCCACCCGAAGTGACGTTGAGCGTCACGGCGTTGCCAATGGCCGTGCACGTGACGCCCGTCCCTGTGCAGTCCACCGAGGCGGTCGCAGTGGTGAGCGTCGAGCCCTCGTCCTTGAAGGCGATCGCGCCGCCTCCGCCGGCTCCGCAAGCGGACCCCGCTCCCGACAGTACACCGGACGAGTTCGCCGACACGCATTGGGTCGAGCCGGTGATGTTCGTGGTCAGATTTCCCGACGCCGAGAGCGTGCTGAAAGCCCCGGCCGCGGGCGTTGTGCCGCCAATCGCGGGCGGCGTGGCGAAGTTCTGGGTCGCGAAGGTGCCGAGGTTCGTCCCGCCGGTCTTGGTGCAGGTGATCGCCAGTGCGCCGGAGGTGGTGCAGTCGCCGGAGAGGTCGCCGCTGGTGACGCTGGCCGCGCCGGAGAACGCCGCCAGTTTGCCACTGGTGGGGGAACCCGTCGTAGTCACCGTGCCCACGTTGCCGGTGACCGTCGTATTCCCCAGCCCGTCGTCGGTGGCGGTCAGGCCGGTCGAGAAGGTGATCGATATCGGCGCGTTGGTGATCGTCGTGCCCCCGCTCGCCAACGTGACGATGTTGCCGACCCGTCGCCATCCCGCCGTGCCGGGCTTGAGGATGACCAGGCGATTGGCGGATCGGGAGGCGTTGAAGGGGCTGCCAGCGGCGGCCACCGAGGAGCCGGACCCGGTAAAGGCCTGCCCCGCCGTCGTGATGGTGAACCCCCCCGTGGCGTGCGCCGTGGACGCGCCGCCTGAGAGGCCCGAGATCGAGCCCGCGCCGGGGTCCGACCCGCTGCTGTCCGTATAGGCGGCCATCAGCACCAGGTCGTTGGCCGCGCCGGTCGTGTAGGTGGCCGGATTGGACTGGGTGTAGGAGCTGGCCTCGAGGGAGGCGGTCCAGTTGGCCACTCCGGAGACCTCGAAGACCGCGGCGCCGCCCGGGGTGCCCGTACAGGGTGTCTGGGTCGTGCTCTCGCCCGCAACGGCGAATTTGTAGGCGAGGTGGTCGGACGGCTCCAGGATGCTGGCGTTGTGCAGCAACCCCGTATCCGTCCAGCCGCCCGCCGTATTGATCGTGGCGGCCGCGGGATAGACGCTGCACGTCGCAACGAGGAGATCGCCCGCGGCGGGTGTGGAGGACATCGTGACACTGTTGGCGAATGTCGCCGTGGCGGTCTGCACCAGCGCCGGGACCTGACCGCTGGCCACGTACTGCTGATAGATCTCGGCGGTGTCGGTGCGCAGATAGAGCGAGCCCACCGGATCGCTGGAGGCCGAGGGCGCGCCGATCCCGGTCCTAATCGCAGGCACGCCGATGTAGAACGGGTTCGTGCCTCCGGAGACAGCGGTGATCGAGCCGCACTGCATGCCAAGCGCGCCGGCCTGCGTGTACTGCAAAGCCTGGGCCGAGCCGTGGCAGTCGGGGATCACGTAGGCGGTGACGTCGCCCGTCGACGTCGTGGTGTTGCCCAGGTAGCTGTTGCCGCCCACCTGCGCGAGGCTGGAGAACGGGATGCCGTTGGTGGCGCTCGTGAAGCTGTAGGCGCCCGCGCCGGTGCGCTTCAGGTAGCCGGTCCCCGAAAAACCGCTGATGTTGTCCAGCGCCGTGCCGCTGGCGCTGGTGGCGTTGGTGCCCCCCAGCGCCACGCTGACCGGCGCGGTGATCGAGCAGGTTCCGGTGGCGGTGATCGTCCCGCCGGAGAGGCCCGTGCCGCAGGTGACGCTGGTGACCGTCCCCGTCGCGGAGCCCATCGGCCCGACCGTGGCGCCCGCGATCCGGCAATAGAGCCCCCCGCTCGTGGTCCAGCAGTCGCCGTTGTTCGGCGCGGTGGGCGCGGTTCCCGGCGGGATATTAATCGACGCGTTGGCCGTGGTCGCCGCCGGCAGCTTCAGGGTGTCGGTGGCCGGGATCGGCTGGACGACGCCGGCCTTGTTGACCAGCGGCTTGACCTCAGCGGCCCGCGGGCCGGCGGGCGGAACCAGCAGCACAAGGCTGGCCAGGGCGAGACGGGCAAGGCGGACGAGACGCATGGGGGTCAGATCCCATTCATGGATTGCGGGGCGAAGAAGAGCCGGCCGCCGGCCGCGTCGGCCCAGCCGACGATCTGCGAGGCGTGACCGAGGTCGGCGGCGGGCGGGGTGGTGGAGATCTCGCCCGGGGTGGTGGCGAGCCAGTAGGTCGCGCCCGGCGTCAGGCCGGGCCAGGCGATCCATTGGCCGGTGAGGGAGATGGTCGCCGGATCGCCCGATCCATAGGTTCCAAGCACGGCGCAGTTGGCCGGCTTGGTGAGGTCGGTGGCGTCGGCCAAGCCGACTTTGGCGCCCGAGGCTGCGTGCAGATAACCCAGCGCCGGGCCGGCGATGGCCTCGCTGGTTTCGGCGGTGTCGGTCGGCCCGGCGAGACTCCCCGGCAACCACCTCTCCGTCACCACGTCATAGACCAGCACCTGGCCATCCGTGACGCCGGTGACGTCGACGTCGGTCAGGCCGCTCAGCTCGCCGGGCGAATAGCTGCCCCCCGTGGGGGTGAACCCGTAGCTCGTGGCGCCGGCGACGTCGCCGCCCCGGCCGACAAAGCGGTAGAACAGCGGCACGCCCACCAGCTCGGCGGCGTAGCCGTGCACGAAGATCCCGGCGTCCAGCAACGTGAAGGCGGCGCCCGAGGCGTGCAGCCCGGCGGTCGAGCCGTAGAGGCCGCGGTAGAGGTCCGTCCCGTCATAGGCGTCGGTCCCGGTCGCCGCCCAGGTCTGCACGCCGACATACTCCCCATCGACATAACAGGGCGGGTTGCCGATCGCCGCGTCGGCGGCCGAGATCGAGGCCAGCGGCTCGCCGCTCAACGCCATCGAAACCGCCAGGGTGTTGCCTGCGTCGGGGTTCGCCCCGCCGTAGAGCGCCAGGGCGTCGGTGAGCACGCCCTGCGACGAGGGTCCGGGCATGGTGCCCAGCAGGATGAAGTGCGTGTCGTCGGTCGAGAAATAGACGTCGCAGCCGGCCTGCTGCCCGTCGCCGACCCCGCCGTCGCCCATGGAGGCGGCGATCCACACCTCGCGCGCCCCGGCGGTCAGGGCGGCGGGCGGCTCGAAGAGGATCGGCGGATTGACCGGACCGCCGAGGCTGACGCCGTTCGCGGGCGTGCTGGCGTCGTTCGCCGGCGGGGCATAGGTGAAGGCGGCGCTTTCGTCGGCCTGGACCTCCAGCTCGATGATGCCGTTGGCCCCGCGGGTGCGCCGGGTGATCCGGTAGGGGCGCACGCCGGCGCCGGTCTCGACGCCATAGACCCGGCCGGCCTCCAGCCCGATCCACTGGTCGGTGACCGCGAACGTCGCCGTCTGGCGGCCGGTCCAGGCCTCCCACAGCACCCGTCCGGCGGCGGCGCGCCCCTGGGCGGCGGGCAGCGAAATCGGCAGCTCGAGGGTGACGTTGGAATCGGCCGCCCCGCCCTGGCGGCGCTCGGCCTGGGTGTTGACCTGGTAGTCGCGGTCGGGGTCCAGGAAGCTGACCGCCGCCTCGCGCGGCAGGGCGGTTTCCAGCGCCCGGCTATAGGTGATCGCGACCGGCCGCTCGTCGCCGAACTGGTGGGCGGCCATGGCCGAGAGCGGGATCGTGGCGCGCATGTTCTGCGCCCGGCGCATGAACCGGATCTGGCCCTGCTGCTCGGCGGCCTCGAAGGCCAGCGCCGCCTGCAGCGGCTTCAGCGCGTCCCAGCAGGACGTCGCCTCGGCCAGGGCATAGCCCAGCACCGGGATGTTGCAGAGCGCCGTGGTCGACAGGTCGTGCTCGGCGTCGATGCCGGCTTCGGCGCAGATCACCCCGGCCACATCGGCCATGGTCTGCACGCTGGCGTCGACCAGCCATTCCAGGTTCGGGACGCGGTTGCCAAAGTCCTTCAGCTGCAGGATCGTTATCACGCCATAGGCCGCGCCACGGTAGCCGGGCACGTTGCCGCCGCCCTCGTGGGCTTCGATGGCCGGGTCGGCGGTCTGTTCGAAGCCGCCGCCATAGAGCGTCAAGGTGTCGAACAGCGAGTGGGTGCCGGCGGTCTTGTCCCAGGTCCGCGAGATCAGCCGCCCGTCGCCGTCCAGCACCTCTGAGGTCGGCGACCCCAGGGCCGCGTCGAAGATCACCTTGCCGTTCGCCCACAGCTTGTGGACCGCCTCGATCGGGCCCTCGGCCAGGGTGCGTTCGCAGATCACGACTGCCAGGCTCGTGGAATAGGTGTAGGTGGTGACCTTCGGGGTGAGGAAGCCGCCCTTCTTGTGCTTTTTCTCGACCAGCCCCGTCGACCAGATGACGTTGCCGGCCAGCCGGTTCGCCGCCCCAAATACCCGGGCGATGACGTTGCCGTAGGTCGAGACCTGGACCGCAAGGTCGGTGAGCCGCGCCCCTTTGATCGGCGAGCCCAGGACGTTGGACAGCACCTGCAGCGAGGCCGCGATCGCCACATTGATGGCAGCAGATACGGCGAGGGCTATAAACGCCAAGGCTCAGCCCTCCCCCACCGATGCGCGGAGCTCGGCCACCAGATCGCGCACCGCGTGCGCGTTCATGCTCAACCCCTTCAGGCGCGGGTGCACGACCATCTCGCGCAGCACCGCGTGCCGCTCGACGTCGAACGGCAGGCCGGTGAGATGATCCCAGAGCCGCGCCGCGATCGCCGGGTCGAACAGGCCCGACCACTCGACGTGCAGGCCCTCGACCCGATCGAGGCGCGCCGGGTGCGGGGGCATCGGCAGGCCGAGGCGCTGCAGGGAGGCCTCCACCTCGGCCCGCGGGCGATGCAGGATCAACTTGCGCGCCGGGTGCGCACTCAGCCGGTCGGGCCAAAACCAGGCGCCGGTGCAGGACACCCCGGCCAGGCGTCCGGGCGCGGCCAGGCAGGCGTCCCAGTCCGCCAGCGGCGCCAGGCGCAGCGGATCGTGCACGCACAGCGTCGTCGCCGTGGTCAGCCAGTTGGCCGCCCAGGTCGTGCCCGAGCGCGGCAGGCCCACCACCATGAAGTCCAGCACCCGCTAGCCCTTCACGTGGGGGGTTTCGGCCAGCGCATCGGCGCCCGGCACGTCGGGGAAGCCGCCGTAGTTGACGACATTGGCCCAGGCGGCGCAGCCGTTGGTGCCGCCGTCCGCCAGCACGTCGTTCGTGCAGCCCGGCGTCATCGTGTAGGCGTCGCCGGCTGCGATCGGATTGGCCAGGCGCGGCCACAGGGTGAACACCCCGCCGGCCCCATGGTCGCGGATCTCGGCCGCGATGCCGGCGTTCTCGCCGCTGGTGAAGGAGACGACGCCGAACCGGAAATAGCCGGCGGCCTCGGCCCGGCCAGTGTCGATGAAGGATTTCTGGCCGCCGGTCTCGACGCTGCCGGCGACCGTCAGCGGCCCCGGCGCCTTGCCGCACTCGGCCCCGCCGAACACCCAGCGGCAACCCGGCGTATAGGCCCGCAGCAGCGGCGTCTGTTGCAACCGCGCACCGTCGCCGACCAGCTCCACCTTCCAGCCGGCCTCGCCGTAGCCGACCCGGCCGAACGTCCCGGCCAGCAGCCGGTGCGGGATCTCCGGGTCGCCGGCCCACGGGACCACCCAGGCCTCGACGCGGGCCCCGTCGAACCGGCCGGCGCGCAGGTCGGCGGCGCTGACGCTCTCGTCGGAGAGGATGCCAGCCAGGTCCAGGCTGCCGACCCCACCGACCTCGTCCGAGCTTTCGGCGGCCGAGGGGACCAGGCTGTCGCAGGCCTTGTAGCTCTGGCCGTTCCAGGCCAGGGCGCGGTCCAGGGAGGTGAATCGGTACGTCTCACCGTCGGCGCGGGTGATCGTCCAGATCTGCGCCCAGCGCGTGGCGCAGGGGATGGCCTTGTACAGATATTCGACGCCGGCCTGGGTGACCGCGTTGTCCGGCTGCACCCGCAGCAGCACCTCGGCCCCGCCCTGGGTGGCGCGCGCGCCCGGCTGCACCTTGTGCAACACCTCGGCGCCCGCCTGGGTGGCGCGCCCGCCCGGCAGGCTGCGGAGCAGCAGATCCGCGCCGGCCTGGGTGATCGTGGCGTCGGTCATCGCGTCAGGCGGTGCGTTCGATGATCAGCCGCGCCGCGTTGAGGCCGGCCAGCGTCCAGGGCGCATCGGTGTCCGGATCGAACGGGACGTTGCTGTCGTGGTAGGCCGCCGCCGTGGTGACCGGCTGGTCGGCGACCGCCGCATCGACGCTGTTGGATTGCAGGCTGGGCGCCATGGTGCAGGTGCCGGCGTCGTCCTTCAGGGCGCGGATCCAGGGCCGCACCGTCAGGATCTCGGTCGTGTTGGACGGGGCGTCGGTGAGCGCAAAATCGCTCCGCGCCGTGGTCGCCGTCGTGGAGATGTAGCTGGAGTCCACCGGCGGGGTTTCGTTGAGCAGCGCATAGCCGTCGGACCCGGCCGACAGGGTGAAATCGGCCTGGGCGGTGTCGGCGCTCGGCAGCAGCAGCCCCACCTTCACGTCGCCGATGAAGTCGTTGCAGCCCGACCCGTCGTCGTCCGGGTCGTTGACATAGACGTCGGCCATATCGATCGTCCCGGACATGCACGAGCCGGTGAGGCCGACGGCGACCTGGCTGACCTCGACATTGCCCGTGGCCACGGTGTCGATGCCTGTGAGGTTGAGGCAGGTGACCTCGTTGACGCGGATCTCCAGGGCGCCTGTCGCGTTGTCGACGTGCAGGAAATATTCGATGTGGTGATAGGCCCCGGCCCCGATCACCGGGGCCGTGCGGCCCAGCTGCGTCCCGGTGAACTGGCCATTGTCGTGCAGGGTGCCGTCGCGATAGGCCACGATCGCCCCGTCGGTGCCCAGCCAGCAGGTCACCTGATTATTGTTGGCCTGGTCGCGGAAGGCCGCCAGGAACATGCCCCGGATCGAAATGTTGAGGCCGATCGAATGTTCCGCGCTGGGCAGCGCACTCGCATAGATCGCCTGGCCGAAGTAGACGGCGCCCAGCTGATCTCCGTACACCCGCCGCGCCTCGTTGTGGGCAACGCCATTCGATAAGCGCAGATGCAGCTCGCCGGTCCGCGGGTTGGCGGCGGACAGGGTCCATGCGGCTCCGATCTCCGCCCAGGCCTGGCCGGACGAGCCGTTGAGCATCCTCGCCTTGTCCAGGCCATAGCGCTGCAGGCTATCGATCCAGAGATTGACCATCAGCAGGGCCTCACTTCTTCGAGGTTGACGTCGGAAAAGCCGGCGAAGCGGCGACCTCGCACCACGGCCTGGAAGGCGCGGTCGTCGGCGAAGCGCACCTCGTGGTCGAACACCCCGCCCCAGGTGAGGACCGCCCCCTCGGGCGGGGCCGCGTCGAAGGTGACGACGCCGCCGGGGCGGCTGACCGCATAGTCCGCCGCGGACGCCGGGGCGCCGTCGACGCCGATCAGCAGGTCGGCCAGGATCGGCAGGTGCACGTCGCGGCTGTAGGTCAGGCCGGCGTAGGTGCGGACCTTGCGCAGCTGGAAAGTGCGGGTCAGCCCGTCGCCCACCCCCAGCGCCTGGTCCGACAGCGTGAACACCGGCGGCTTGTTCGGCAGCACCAGGTGGCACGAGGCGAGCTCCAGCGGATTGCGCCAGGGGAACGACTTGAAGGGGCCGCCCAGCGCCAGCCAGAAGGTGAGGATGTCCTCGAAATGCGCCTGTTCGCGCACCGCCTCCGGCAGGGTGAAGCTCCAGAGGGGATTTTCCCAGTTCTGGTTGCGCCGCTCGGCGCCGCTCGAATTCACCTGGATCGTCACGTTCCAGCGCGGCGCGGCCACGACCGGGCGTTCCAGCACCCGCATGCACGGCGGGGCGTAAACGTCGACGAAGTTGCCCATCAGCCCAGCCGCCGCCTCAACGAGCTGGTGACCTGGCGCTCGGAGCGCCGGAAGCTGTCGGCGTCGGGGGTGGTGACGTTCATGTAGACCACGCGGCTGTTGTCCTGGCTGGCGGGCGCGGGGGCGACCGGGCGGCGCGCCAGCGAACGCAGGATGTCGTTGGGAATGATCTGCGCGCCGCGCGGCAGGTTCAGCACCTCCGGCCCGTCCTCGCCGACCAGCGACAGCCCGCCGGGCGCCGAATTCGTCCCGGCCCCGAAGGCGGGCAGCGTGTATTTGACGCCGCCCGCCGCCGGGAGGCCGAACCCGGCGCCACCGAGGAACCCGCCCCCGTCGAAGCCGCCACCCCCAAGGCCGCCGCCGAGACCGCCACCGAGACCGCCACCCAAGCCGCTGAGCGCCCCGCCCAGCAGCCCCTTGATGAGCCCCCCGCCGGCGCTCCGGATCGTCGACGCCAACAGGTCCGCCGCCATCTGCCGGAACACATTGGACGCCACGTCGCCGAGGTTCTCGGCGTTGACGGCCGCATTGGCCAGGCCGTCCGCGAGACTCTCGAACGCATGCACCCCCAGCGCCTCGAGGTTTTCCGCCGCGACCTTCGGATCGGTGTTCCG
>DASVNS010000048.1:0-1621 GCA_036383735.1 Phenylobacterium sp.
GACCCGTCGCCTGATCGCCGCCTCGGTGGCCTCCGAGATGTGCGCGCGCCTGGCCGAGGAGGGCTTCGGCGACTTCCACTTCTACACGCTGAACCGCGCCGACCTGACCTATGCGATCTGTCGGATCCTGGGCGTGCGCGATGCTCCCCCCGAACCCCGGGAAGAACCGAAGGAAGCTGCGGCATGACCCTCCTCCGCCAAGGCTACGGAGGGCCCATCCTCCGATCCTGCGAAGCTCCTTTCGGGAGCGAAGCAGGATGACCCGCCAGGAACGTATCGCGGCGCTGAAAGCCGCCGCCAAGCAGCGCGTGCTGATCCTCGACGGCTCGTGGGGCGTGATGATCCAGAAGCGTGGGCTGGCCGAAGAGGACTACCGCGGCGAGCGCTTCGCGACGGCGGCGGGGCAGCTCAAGGGCAACAACGACCTGCTGTGCATCACGCGGCCGGACATCATCGCCGACCTGCACGACCAGTACTTCGCCGCTGGCGCCGACATCTCCGAGACCAACACCTTCTCGTCCACGAGCATCGGCCAGGCCGAGTACGCCCAGGAAGCCGCCGTCCGCGACATCAACCTGGCGGGCGCGCGGATCGCCCGCGAGGCAGCGGATCGCTGGACCGCCAAGGAGCCGGAAAAGCCCCGCTTCGTCGCCGGCTCCATCGGCCCGCTGCCGGTCATGCTGTCCATGAGCTCGGACGTGAACGACCCGGGCGCCAGGAAAGTCACCTTCGACCAGGTCTATGCGGCCTATTCCGAGCAGGTCCGGGCGCTGCATGACGGCGGCGTCGATCTGTTCCTGATCGAGACGATCACCGACACGCTCAACTGCAAGGCCGCGATCAAGGCGATCATGGACCTGGAGGACGAGGGCTACGAACCGCTGCCGATCTGGATCTCGGGCACCATCACCGACCGGTCCGGTCGCACGCTGTCCGGCCAGACGGTGGAGGCGTTCTGGAATTCGGTGCGCCACGCCAAGCCGTTCGCCATCGGGCTGAACTGCGCGCTCGGCGCCGACCTGATGCGGCCGCACATCGCCGAGCTGGCGCGGGTGGCCGACACCCTGGTCTCGGCCTATCCGAACGCCGGCCTGCCGAACGCCATGGGCGAGTACGACGAGCAGCCGCACCAGACCGGCCACCAGCTGCACGAGTGGGCCGAGCACGGCCTGGTCAACATCCTGGGCGGCTGTTGCGGCACCACGCCCGACCATATCCGCCACGTGGCCGAGGCCGTGCGGGGCCTGAAGCCGCGGCCGGTTCCGGAACGGCCCAAGGCCATGCGGCTGGCGGGGCTGGAACCCTTCGAGGTCGCCTGATCCCGTGTGTCATCCCGGTTTCGCGGCGCGAAGACCGGGACCGACAAACCCCGGCGCTTCGAGAGATGGCGAAGCGTCCGGTCATCCCGTTCTCCCACCGCCATCCGGTGCATATGGGTCCCGGTCTTCGGCTTTGCCGAAACCGGGATGACACTGTTAGCAGAGGCGGCATGCGCCCCATCTTCATCAACGTCGGCGAGCGGACCAACGTCACCGGCTCGGCCAAATTCCGGAAGCTGATCGAGGAGGGGAACTACCCCGAGGCGCTCACGGTCGCGCGCCAGCAGGTGGACGCAGGCGCG
>DASVNS010000049.1:0-9371 GCA_036383735.1 Phenylobacterium sp.
TGGTCGCAGTCGATGCGCAACTCTTCGATCACCTGCACCTGCCCGCTGGTGGCGCCCTTGTGCCAGAGCTCGTTGCGGGACCGGCTGAAGTAGTGGGCCTCGCCGGTGGACATGGTCTTGTCCAGGGCCTCGGCGTTCATCCAGGCCAGCATCAGCACCTCGCCGGTCTCGGCGTGGGTGGCCACGGCGACGATCAGGCCGGCGGCGTCATAGCGCGGCATCAGGCGCAGACCGTTTTCGAGCAGGTCGGTGTCGGAGGGCTTGGGGGCGATGGTCATGGAAACTCCGTTGCTCCCCTCTCGGGGGAGCTCCCGCGAAGCGGGTGAGGGGGTGCGCTCAGGACTGTCGGCGCACGATAGCCGTCGCCGCGAGATATGCAGCGGCCAGTTCTGCGCGGACCCCCTCCGGCGCTTCGCGCCACCTCCCCCGAAGGGGAGGAATAAGTACCGGTGCACGAAGTCCAGGAAGCGCTGGCGCAGGGTCGGGTCGGTCTTGAAGACGCCGGTGAACTGGGTGGTGATGGTGGTGACGTGGCGGTGGTGGACGCCGCGGGTGGTCATGCACTGGTGCGCCGCGTCGATCAGCACGGCCACGCCCGCCGGGCGCAGGCTGTCGGTGATGGCGTCGGCGATCTGCTGGGTCATGGTCTCCTGGGTCTGCAGCCGGCGGGAGAAGATCTCCACCACCTTGGCGAGCTTGGAGATGCCCACCACCCGGTTCGTCGGCATGTAGGCCACGTAGGCCTTGCCCAGGAACGGGGCCATGTGGTGCTCACAGTGGCTCTCGACCTCGATCTCGCGGAGCATGACGATGTCGTCGTAGCCCTGGACGTCTTCGAAGGTGCGCGAAAGCTCCTTGGCGGGATCGAGGGTGTAGCCTTCGAACCACTCGGCGTAGGCGTCGACCACGCGCTTGGGCGTGTCGATCACCCCTTCGCGCCGCGGATCGTCGCCGGCCCATGCGATGAGCGTGCGGACGGCCTCCATGGCCTCCTCGCGGCTCGGGCGCTTGAAGGGTTCGAGGTTTCCTTCGTCGGCCCCGATGAGGGCGCGGTCGCGGGAAATAGCGTCCATGAGAGAGCGGTTCTTTCCAGGGCTGAGTTGCGCCGGGACGATGGTCCCGGAAATGACGCGTACCACCCTTTCACTTCTGATCCTGGCCTAGTGTGGCCTCAGGTCCAGGTGCTCTGTATATGGGCGCAAGCCCCGCCTGGGCAACCATTACGCAGCGTTACCGTGAGCAATGACCCTCAGCCTTTATGACACCATGAGCCGCCAGAAGCGGCCCTTCGCCCCCAAGGACCCCAGCCGGGTGACGATGTATGTGTGTGGGCCGACGGTCTACAACTTCGCCCACATCGGCAATTTCCGCCCCGTGGTGGTCTTCGACCTGCTGTTCCGGGTGCTGCGGGACGCCTATGGCGAGGCGGCGGTGCTGTATGCCGCGAACGTCACCGACGTGGACGACAAGATCAACCGCAAGGCCGCCGAGGAAGGCGTGCCGATCGCGACGATCACCAACCGCTACCTCGACGCCTACAACGCCGACGCCGCCGCGCTGGGCGCCTTGCGACCGACGTTCCAGCCTCGGGTCACCGAGACCATGGACGCGATCCTCAAGATGATCGGCGATCTGCTCGACCAGAAGGCCGCCTATGTGGCGGAGGGCCATGTGCTCTTCGACACCCAGGCGTTCCCCGACTACGGCAAACTGTCCGGGCGGCCGATGGACGAGATGATCGCCGGCGCCCGGGTGGACGTGGCCCCCTACAAGCGTCACCCGGCCGATTTCGTGCTGTGGAAGCCGTCCAAGGAGAACGAGCCGGAGTGGCAGAGCCCCTGGGGCGCAGGCCGCCCCGGATGGCACATCGAGTGCTCGGCGATGATCGAAGAGGCCTTGGGCCTGCCGATCGACATCCACGGCGGCGGCATCGACCTGGTGTTCCCGCACCATGAGAACGAGCTGGCCCAGGGGGTCTGCGCGGGCCATGGCCATGAGTATGCGCATGTCTGGATGCACAACGGCTTCCTGAACATGGCCGACGAGAAGATGAGCAAGAGCGTCGGCAACGTCGCCCTCGCCCACGACCTGCTCACGCTCTACCCCGGCGAGGCGATCCGCTGGGCGCTGCTGAGCGGCCACTACCGCCAGCCGCTGGAGTGGACCGACACGCTGATCGAACAGGCCAAGAGCGCGCTGGACCGGCTGTACCGGGTGCTGGACGACGCGGGCCGGTTCCTGGCCGGCGAGGGCGCGGCGGGCGGCTACGACAACCCGGCGGCCGAGGCCGACTATGCGTTGGTGGAAGCCGCGCTGCACGACGACCTCAATACCCCCACCGCCTTTGCCGCCCTGTTCCAACTGGCCGACAAGGTGCGGGCCGGCGTGATGGCGAAGGATGCGCGCGCCGTCTCCAGCGGCCGCGACCTGCTGGTCGAAGCGGGCGCCCTGATGGGCTTCCTGACCACCGATCCGCAGGCCTGGTTCCATAGCGGCGCCGACGACGACCTGAAGGGCAGGGTCGAGGCGCTGATCGCCGACCGGCAGACGGCGCGGGCGACCAAGAACTGGCCCGAGGCCGATCGCATCCGGGGCGAGCTGGCTGCGTTGAACGTGGAGGTGATGGATGGTCCCACCGGGGCCACCTGGCGCATCAGGGAGCAGGCATGATGCCGTTCAGACCCGGCCCCGAGCTCAAGGCCGGACCGTTCGGGCGCAAGGGCAGCCTGGGTCCGCAGACGCTGAACCTCAAGACCGAGGGCAAGCCGCCGCCGCCCAAGGCGCCGACCGGTTTCCGGATCGAGGATCGCATCGGCGTGCACGCACCGGCCGAGGTGATCTGGGACGTCATCTACGACCTTCCGTCCTGGTCGGAATGGAACCCCACCTATCCCCGGGCCGAGGGCGAGGTGAAGATCGGCAATGTCCTGACCCTCGACCTGGCGCTGCCGGGCCAGGACAGGCAGCAGATCAAGGCCCGGGTGCTGGATTGGGTGCCGAACGAGCAGCTCCATTGGGAGCTGAAGCTGATGGGCGGCCTGATCAGGACCCTGCGCTACATCGAGATCAGCCCCCTGGGCGAAGAGGGCTGTATCGTCGACAACGGCGAGCTGTTCAGCGGCCTGATGGGACCGTCCCTGGCGCGGCGCATGCGCGGCCCCGTGCGCCGGGGCTTCAAGGCCATGAACGAGGCGCTGAAGGAACGCGCCGAAGCGGTGTGGGCGAAGCGGAACGCCTGAGGTCCGGAGGACCTAAGCCGCCTGCACCCGCAGCCGCGACGAAAGGGGCGCGCGGATCATGCAGATCAGGCCGCCCGTCGCGAAATCCAGAGTGACGTCGCCGCTCATCTCGGCCGCGATGCCGCGCTCCAGCAGGCGCGAGCCAAAGCCGGGTGCGCCGGGCGCGGTCATGGGCGGCCCGCCGCTCTCATGCCAGACGAAGTCCAGTCGCTCGCCGGCGGCGGTGATCATGATGTCGATCCGGCCCGCGCCGTTCCAGGCGCCATGCCTCAGCGCGTTGGTGGCGAGCTCGTGCAGCGCCATGCCCAGGCTCACCGCCAGGTTGGCCTCGAGCTGCAGGTCGGGACCGTCGAAGTCGTAGGGACGGCCGTACGGCGTCAGCGCCGCGTCGATCAACTCATGTAGCGAAGCGCTCTCCCACTCGCGCTTGACCAGGAGGTTGTGGGTGGACGACAGCGCCATCAGGCGATCCAGGAACAGGTGGCGGGCCTCGTTCATGCCCTTGCCCTCGTTCAGCGTCTGGGCGGCCACCGACTGCACCGAGGCCAGGGTGTTCTTCACCCGGTGGTTCAGCTCGTCGACGAGCAGCTTCTGGCGGGCCTCGTGCTCGCGCATCTCGACCATGGTGGCCATGGCGCCGCGCAGCTCGGTCAGGGCCGCGTCCCGTTCGTCGAGGCTGGCCTGGAGCTCGGTGGCGGAGGGCAGGGCGATGGCCTTGGGCAGGAGGGGCCACAGCGCCACCGCGGTCACCACCGATACCGCAGCCGTCGCCGCCTTGATCAGCGCCTCGACCCCGTAGTCGGGATGCCAGAGCGTCCAGATCATCATGAAATGGGTGACGCCGCAGAGCAGGATGAAGCCGACGAACATCCAGACCGCCCAGCTGAAGCGGACGTCGCGGCGATTGTAGAGAAAGACGCCGAGGACCAGCGGGATCGAGAAATAGGCCAGGCCGATCAGCAGGTCCGAAACGGCGTGCGTCCAGATCAGCTCCGGCCGCCACAGCAGGCAGATGCCATGGGGGTTCAGGGCCCCGGTCTCGAAGAAATAGCGGATGGAATCCACGAACTCCGTCATGGCGCTTCCTGTAGCTTTGCTGATTCGAGTGTTCACCACCCGAGGCAAGAGTGGAAGCCCGGCGCCTGCCGCATGCCTCACTCTCCGGACGCATTCTCCATGTCCTCGGGAAACAGAAAGATAACAGGCGAGATCAATCGGTTGGCGGGGCGGCAGAGGTCGTGCGGCGGTGGGCTGGGGTTGAACATCGCGCGCTTCGGGCGGAGGGTGACGCCTGCGTCATTTTTAGAAGCGGGTCAGCCGCTCGGGCGCGAGGAAACCAGCCATGGCCGAGCTCCCGATTCCGTCGATCTTCGAGCTGACTCCGCTGAACGAGGCCTATCGCGTCGATCCGCACGCCATGCTGGACGACCTGCGCGGCCGCTGTCCGGTTCACAGGGACGCGGTCTCGGGAAGCCTGGTGCTGAGCCGTTATGCGGACGTGCGATCCGTGGTGAACAATCGCGAACTCTGGCGCGACCCGTCCCGCGCCGAGGAAGCCGCCGTGCTGCAGCGCCGGCTGTTGGACCAGGCGGACCCGAGCCTGCCGAGGACCAGCACCACCAGCGTGCTGCTGCTGGACGACCCCGACCATGGCCGCATCCGCCAGCCGCTGGCCCAGGCGCTCTATGCTCGCGTGGCCAGGTTCAGGCCGGAGGTCGAGCGGATCGTCGACGAGGCGCTGGCGGGCCTGGAGGGCGAGCGGGCGTTCGACCTGATGGCTCGGTTCTGCGTTCCGATCCCGATCGACGTGATCGCCTCGATCCTGGGCGTGGACCATGAGCGGCTGGCGGAGTTCCGCGAATGGTCCGAAGGCGTGATCCAGGTGCTGAACCCTTTCCGGAACGCCGGGCAGACGGCGGCGATGGAAGCGGCGGGCGCGGCGATCACCGCCTATTTCGCCGAGGCCATCGAAAGCCGGCGCACCCGGCCCGGCGACGACCTGATCACCGACATGGTGCGGCTGCAGGCGGAGGGCGCGCAGCTGTCGGACGACGAGATGCGCATCAACCTCATGGCCCTGCTGGTGGGCGGCAACCTGACCACCACCGACCTGATCGGCAATGCCGTGCGCCTGCTGCTGCTGCATCCGGCCGAGCTGGCCAAGCTGAAGGCAGATCCGGGGATCATCAACGCGGTGGTCGAGGAGGCGCTGCGCTACGAGCCGCCGGTGGACATCACCGGCCGCATCGCCTCGGGCAATATGGAGGTCGGCGGCTGCCCGCTGCACGCCGGCCAGGCGATGACGCTGCTGCTGCGGGCGGCGAACCGCGACCCGGAGGCCTATGAGGACCCGCACCGCTTCGACGTCGGCCGCAAGCACAGGCCGCACGTGGCGTTCGGCGGCGGCGCCCACATCTGCATCGGCGCGCCGCTCGCCCGGCTGGAGGCGCAGGTGGCCCTGGTGAAGCTGTTCCAGCGGTTCCCCGACCTGGCGCTGGCCCAGCCGGACGAGCCCCCCGCCTGGCGCACTCTGCCGTTCTTCCGCGGCATGGAACGGCTGCCGGTGCGGGCCTGATCGGCGGCCTTTTGGTTTCCCCCGCTTGCGGGGGAAAGCGGCGCGAAGTCCCGCAGGGACGAGTCGCCGATGGGGGGAGTGAAACTCCTGGAACAATTCCCCCCATCGACCCTTTTGCTGCGCAATTCGGGCCACTTCCCCCGTCGAGCGGGGGAAGACATGGAGGTCGCGGCTCCTCGCGGTTTGACAAGACCCCTGCAGATGACGACCTAAGAGGGATGATCGACGACCTCTATTCGACGAAGCTCCTGCGGCTGGCCGCGGAGATGCCGCGGGCCGGGCGGCTGGCGCAGCCCGACGCGACCTCCGAGAAGGTCTCGAAACTGTGCGGCAGCCGGGTGGTGGTGGACGTGAAGGTAGAGGGCGGCCAGGTGGCGGACTTCGCTCAGGACGTGAAAGCCTGCGCCCTGGGCCAGGCGGCGGCCGCGGTGCTGGGCGCGCATGTGATCGGCGCCAGCCTTGCGGAACTCGAAGGCGCCCGTGACGCGTTCCGCTCCATGCTGAAGGCGGGCGGCCCGGCGCCGGGGGGACGTTTCGGCGATCTGGCGCTGCTGGAGCCGGTGAAGGACTATCCCGCCCGCCACACCTCCACGCTTCTGGCCTTCGAGGCGGTCGCGGAGGCGGTGCGCCATGCGATCGAGCGGAGAGCCTGATGCCGGACTTCATCTTCCTCCATCACGACGACGCGTACGGGGACGGCGGCCTGGACTGGGACCCCTACCTGACCCGGCTGCGCGAGGCCGGCGTCTTCCAGGGCGGCAGCGCCATCGGCGCGGGCGAGTGCGTCAAGAAGTCGGGCGACGCGCCCGAGCCCACCGCCCACATCTCGGGCTTCATCCGCGTCACCGCCAAGGACCTCACGGACGCCCGCGCCCTTCTGCCCGGCAACCCGGTCTTCGAAGCCGGCGGCACCGTCGAGATCCGCGAGCTGCCACGGGGCTGAAGCCCGCCCCCGCGGCTTCCGCAACCCCACGCGAACCCCCATCTATTTCGGTATATTTCGGTGACAGTGCACTAATTTGACGTCACGGAACGAAATGCAATGTCGCCGCAACCGCGACCCTCACACGGCGGCGGCTGGGTTAATTAGGCGCGCGCCATCATCGCCTCGAGACCCTCGCAGGTCCGCAGGTAGGCGGGGTCCATGTCGGGCGTCGAGATTTCGATCAGGAAGCGGTTCTCGACCCAGAACTCGATGACGTCGAACAGCGGCCGGCCCGGCGGGCCGCGGTGGAACCGGCGCGTGCGCCAGCCTTCCCGGTCACCGATCGCCTGGATTGCCGCCTCGTCCTGCTGGACGGAGAGCAGCACGTGGAAGGGCCAGTACCGCGGCGGCGCGGGATTGGCCTCGAAGGTCCCCGGCGCGTCGCCCTCGCCCGGCGCGGCCGCGGCCTGCTCGGGGTAGACCTCGATCTGGGTGCCGTGGGCGTCGCCGGCGGCGGCCATGAACGCGCCCGGGACCGGCCCGGGGAACGGGTAGACGTGGCCTTGCATCACCTCGGCCAGGACGGCCGCGACGTGGCGCGGATCGCGGGCGGGGATCGAAACGTGTCGGATCATCGGTCTTCCTTCAGGGCTTCAGGGTTCTCGGCGTAGGCCGCGGCCAGGGTGCGGATCGCCCAGGCACAGGCTCGCGCCGCTTCGGGCGAGGAGAGGCCGAAGGCCTCCTTCAGCACGATCGAAACCAGCGGGACGGTCAGGGTGTAGGCGGCGGACGCGGCCATGGCCCGGCTGCGCTCGTCGCCGCCTGTGAACTGCGCGGCCACGGCCCGGCGGATCTTCCGCGCGCGGTCCGAGCCAAGCCGCTGGCGGCTGGATACGAAGGTCTGGGCGAACATCGCCCCGCGGATCTGCTCTTCCATCGCCGCATAGCGTCCGAACAGCTCCGGCACGAAACGGGTCAGCTCGTCCAGGGTCGCGAGGTCGGGGGTCTCGCCCATCCGGACCTGCATGGCCTGCCAGACAGCGTCCAGCAGGTCGTCGCGGGTGGGGAAATGGCGGAATACGGTGCGCAGCGCGACCCCCGCCGCCTTCGCCACCTCTTGCATCGTCAGCCCCGCGACGCCGCCAACGATCAGGTCGAGCGCCGCGCCGACGATCCGCGACCGGGTCTGCTCTGCCTGTTCGCGCCGCAGGGGGCTGTCGTATGTGGCGACGTCATTCATGTCATGTAGAATGCCATGAATACACGATTGATGCAACCAAGGGGGCGACGTAGAGGTCGCTCCAATTACGCGATGTTGTCTAATTGATTTTTCCTGGGATCGCGGGTCTTGGCTCTTCTGACCTTGGTCTATGGTTGTCTTCGTGGTCATGGCCTGGCTGGGGAGCCGTGTGGTCCATGCCGCATGATCGCGGTCAGGCGAGGATAGGGCGGGACGTCCTGATGTCACCGGCGGGCTCATGGGCCGCAACAGTATAAGCGGGATCGTCCCTATGTGGCCTTCGGTCGGGGTTCGCGGGAGCCTGTCAGGCCCAGCGGAACTCGGTTTCCGATTGCCACAATCTGTGGAGCAGGATGGCGAGCTTGCGGGCGACGGCGACGCGGGCGCGCTTGGGGCCCTTGGTTTCGGCGAGCCGCTGACCCCAGGCCTGCAGCGCACAGGGCCGCTTGACGCGGGCCAGCAGGCTGTTGGCGGACTCGTAGAGGGCCGCGCGGAGCATGGGGTCGCCGGCCTTGGAGATGCGACCCTTGTGATCGCGCTCACCGGACTGGTTGCGCCGCGGCGCCAGCCCCGCGAAGGCTCCGGCGTCCTCGCCCCGGGCGAACCGGTTGGGATCCTCGATGCTGGCCTTGTAGACGAGCGCGGTGATCGGGCCGACGCCCGGCGCGGTCATCAGGCGCTGGGTCACCGGATCGGCCGCGGCCTGGGCCGCCAACTGTTTCGACGAGCGGCCGATCTGGGCCTCCAGCGCCTCGAGGCTCTCGATCAGCGGCGCAAGGATCGGCTCGAGCTCAGGCTTGAGCGCGAACAGCGCCGTCAGCCGTTCGCGGCGTTTGTTCGGGGTCGTGACCTTGCCCAGACGCAGGCCGAACAGTTTGAGCAGGCCGCGCAGCTGACCGGCGATGGCCTGGCGGGCATCGATCAGCTGCTCGCGGATCTTCAGCCGCGCCCGGTCCATATGGGTGGCCTCCTGCTTGATCCGCACCGCCTTGAACCAGCCCGTGCGCGCCATCTGGGCCAGGCCCTCCGCATCGTGGGGATCGCTCTTGTTGACCCGGGCCGACAGCACCCCCTTGGCATGCCGTGCGCAGACGCAGGTCACGGCGACCCCGCGTTCGACCAGACCGTGATAGAGGAAGGCCGACAACGGCCCGGTCTCCAGGATCACCCGCACAAGCCCCCGCGCTCGGGTCTTCAGCGTCCGGGCGATCACACCGGGATCGGTGGCGCAGGCGCCGCTCCAGACCACCACCCCAGACCCGTCCACCACGCACACATGCGTGGACTTGTCCGACACGTCCAGCCCGACATAGACTTCAACCATGGCCCATCCTCCTTCGTGAAGCAGCGCGATCTCCTCGCGCCGACTTCGTATCCCTAGGCTTGGATGGG
>DASVNS010000050.1:0-4303 GCA_036383735.1 Phenylobacterium sp.
GGCAGCTTCAGCGCGCCGGTGGCGATTTGTTGGAGGGTTTCGACGAAGAACGCTGGCTCCAGCGCTTTCACGCGGTCTTCCAGGCTTTGCGGGGTCTCGCCCGCTTGCAGCGGCACGGCGCGGCGGGCGAGTTCCGGGCCGTGGTCGTACACCTCGTCCACCGCGTGGATCACGATGGCGCTTTCGGGCACGCCGGCGGCCACCACGGCCTGGTGCACGCGCGCGCCATACATGCCTTCGCCGCCGAACTGCGGCAGCGGTCCGGGATGGATGTTGAGGATGCGCCCGGCGTAGCGGCCGAGCGTTGCGGGTCCTAGCCTGCGCAGATAACCGGACATGACGATCAGCTCCACGCCGTGCGCGGTCATGGCCTGGGCCAACGCCAGGTCGGACGCCTCCGGATCGGGGATCGTGGGGATCGCCAGGGTCGGCAACGCCCAGTCGGCGGCCCAGCCGAAAGCCGGTGCGTTGCGCTTGTTGCTGACCAGCAGGCGCGGCTCGGCCGCAAGGTCGCCAGCCCGGATGGCCGCGACGATCGCCCGGGCGCTGGAGCCGTTTCCGGACGCTAAGAAACCCAACTTAAGCGGCTGTAGAATCACGATGTTCCGGATCCGAGTTCATGTTGAAACGACAGCCCGTCATAGGCCGGCTCGACGCCGGCCGGCAGTTCCCTGCACAGCTGCTGGAAGTCCATGTCGATGTGCAGGTTGGTGAGGATGGCGCGCCGGGGTTTCACGCGCGCGATCCATTCCAGCGCGAGGTCGAGGTGCGCGTGGGTCGGGTGCGGCCGGTAGCGCAAGGCGTCCACGATCCAGACGTCCAGGTCGGCCAGGGCCTCGAACGCCGTCTCGTCCAGCCCCACCACATCGCTGGAATAGGCAACGTCGCCAAAGCGGTAGCCCACCGACCTCACGCCGCCATGGTCCTGCTCGAAGGTGGTGACGGGGACCGCGCCGGACGGCCCGGCCACCTCCCATTGCGAGCCGTGCGCCGGGATCCGGTGGCGGTCGCAGATGGCCGGATAACCGCCCTCGCCCTCGAAGATGTAGCCGAACCGCCGCATCATGGTGGCGTCGGTCGCCGCGTCCATCCAGCAGGGACTCCGCGCCCGCTGACGGATGTAGAAGGCGCGCACGTCGTCCAGCCCGTGCACCTGGTCGGCGTGGTCGTGGGTCAGCAGCACGGCGTCGCAGCGATTCACGCCCGCCCTGGCCGTCTGGATCCGCATCTCTGGCGAGGCGTCCACCAGCACCGTGGTGGTCCCGGACCCATCGAGCGTGGCCCCGCCCAGCCGCCGCACCAGCATCGAACAGCGGGTGCGGACGTTCCTGGGCTCGGCCGGATCGCAGACGCCCCAGTCCCCGTCCGCCCGTGGCACGCCGCCGGACGACCCGCAGCCCAGGATGGTCACCTCCAGCGTCCCGCTCATGGCCGGGGGATCCGGTCGAACAGGTCGAAGAAGGCGTCCGTCGTCCGCTGCTCGGTCTCGTCCAGAGACCAGCCGCGCACCTCGGCCAGCTTGGCCAGGACATGCGGGATATAGGCCGGCTCGTTGCGCCGCCCCCGATGCGGCACGGGCGCCAGGTAGGGGCAGTCGGTCTCGACGACGATCCGCTCGGCCGGCATGTCGCGGATGATGGCGCGCACGTCCTCGGCGGCCTTGAAGGTGGCGATGCCGGAGACCGAGAACCAGGCGCCCAGCGCCGCGGCGCGCCGGGCCAGGTCCGCGCCCGAGGTGTAGCAGTGCATCAGCAGCCGGAACGGGCCGCGCGCATGCTCCTCTTCCAGGATGTCGCCCATGGCCTCGTCCGCCTCGCGGGTGTGCACCACCAGCGGCAAGCCGGTCTCGCGCGCGGCGGCGGCATGTTCGCGAAACACCTTCGCCTGGATGTCGCGCGGGCTCAGGTCGTAGTGGAAGTCGAGGCCGCATTCGCCGATGCCGACCACGCGCGGGTCGGCGGCGAGGTCGATGAGGGTCGCCGAGGACAGCTCGGGATCCTCCTTGGCCTCGTGCGGGTGGGTGCCCACCGTGCACCAGATGTCGGGCTGGTCGGCCAACGCGCGCACCGCCGCGAAGTTCGAGACCCGGTCCGAGATGTTGACCATCAGCTGCACGCCGGCCGCGCGGGCGCGGGCGATGACCGCCGCGCGATCGGCGTCGAATTGCGGGGCGTGCAGGTTGACGTGGCTGTCGATCAGCATGGGCGGCTTCAGGCCTGGGCGGCCTGGCGGAGCTCCGTCAGCGCGGTGAACAGGGCGTCGGCGCGGTCGAGATTGAGCGCCTCGACCTCGCGCGGCAGGCGCTGCAGCGTCTCCCACGCCTGGGCCCAGCGATCAAGCCGCCCGACCCCCTGCCCCGCGCGATCGGTGGCCAGCCGGTGCACCCGGTCGGCCAGGCGGTCGAACAGCAGGGCGAACTGGGCTGGCCCGTCGCCGCCGCGGAACTTCTCGGCGATGGACAGCGCCCGGGTCTCGTCGATGCGCGGCAGTTCGGACAGCAGGTCGCGCGCGGCGTCGTCCATGGCCAGCGCCCCGCCGGCGGCGAACGACAGCGCCTGGCCGGGCGCGCCGTCGGCCATGTGGGCCAGCCGCAAGGCCTCCTCGGGATTCACCCCGGCGCGGGCGCTGAGGAACGCCGTCGTGGCCTCGATCCCCAGCGGTTGGAAGGCCAGGCGCCGGCACCGCGAGCGAATGGTCGGCAACAGCCGGCCCGGCGAATGCGACACCATCAGCAGCACGCCGCGCGGCGGAGGCTCCTCCAGGGTCTTGAGGATGGCGTTCGCGGCGTTGACGTTTAGGTCGTCGGCGGCGTCGACGATCGCCACCCGGTGCGGCGCGCCGGCCGGCGACTTGGAGAAGAATTCCGCCAGCCGGCGGGCATCGTCCACGGGGATCACCTTGCGCGGCTTGCCGTCGGGGCCTTCGCGCTCCAGCACCAGCAGGTCGGGGTGGCTGCGCGCGGCCACCTGCCGCGAGACGGGATGGTCGGGGTCGGCGCCCAGCACGCCGTTCGCCGCATAGGCCGGCGCGCCCAGCAGCCGCCGCGCCGCGCGATAGGCGAACGTCGCCTTGCCGATCCCCTGCGGCCCGATCAGCAGCCAGGCGTGGTGCAGCCGGCCGCGGGCGCGCGCCGCCTCGAAGGCCGCCTCGGACGCTTCCTGGCCCTGCAACTCATGAACGCTGCGCGGATGCGGGACCTCGACCTCAGCCATGCAAGGCCAGCCGGCTCTCGACCGCCGCCCAGACCGCGGCCTCGACCTGGTCCATGGAGGCGGTCGCGTCGATCACGGCGCAGCGGTCGGGCTCGGCCGAGGCGATGGCCCGAAACCCCTCGCGCAGGCGTTCGTGGAAGGCCGCGCCCTTCGACTCGAAGCGCATCTCGGCGCCTGCCCGCGCGTGCGCCCGCGCCAGCCCCACCTCGGCCGGCAGGTCGAACATCAGCGTCAGGTGCGGCCGGGTCGCCTCCAGCACAAAGGTCTCCAGCGCGGTGATGAACCCGGGGTCCACCCCGCCGGCGGCGCCCTGGTAGGCGCGGGTGGAGTCGGCGAAGCGGTCGCAGATCACCCAGGCCCCGCGCTCCAGCGACGGGCGGATCACGCGTTCGATGTGGTCGCGGCGCGCGGCGTACATCAACAGGGTTTCGGTCGTCGCGCTCCAGCGGTCGGCGTCGCCGCGCAGGACGAGGTCGCGGATGCTCTCCGCGCCCGGCGATCCGCCCGGCTCGCGGGTCGCGACCACCTCGCGGCCGGCGCTGCGCAAGCGGGCAGCCAGCCGCTGGACCTGGGTGGATTTCCCTGCGCCCTCGCCGCCCTCGAAGGTGATGAACCGACCGCCTGTCACGCCGCCAAATTGGCCGGTTCGGGCGCTTTGTCTAGAAGCTGCTGATAACCCGCGCGTCGCTGAAGCCGATCTCCGCCACCCGGTCGCGCAGCGCATAGGCGGCGGCCTCGTCGGCGGGCGCCGGCAGGATGACCCGATAGAGCGTCGTCCCGTCGCGTTGCAGCGGCTCGATCGACGCCAGGCCCGCCGACGAGAGCTGTGTGACCGCCCGCTGGGCGTTGGCCTCGCTGGAGAACGCGCCGGCCTGGACACGCAGGCCCGTGGCGGCGGCGCTTGGCGTGGAGGCCACCACGGCTTGACCCGCGATCGGTGCGCTGGAGATCGCCCCGCCGGTGATCGGCGGCAGCGCGGAGACGGCGATATCGCCCGTCGGCGGCGAGACCGCGGCCATGGCGAACGGGGGCGACGCCACGCTGGGCGCCGGCGGCGCGGCGGCGGGCGCCATCCGGGTCGGCAGCGGCCT
>DASVNS010000051.1:0-3867 GCA_036383735.1 Phenylobacterium sp.
CGCCGCCAGGCCGACGAAGCGGCGGACCTCGTCGGGCGCAGCGTCCCGCAGCCGCTGCTGTCCGATCTCGATGAGGCCGGCATGCTCGGTCGCCTCGGCGGCCAGGGACAGGGGCAAGGCCGTCGGGCCGATGGAAGCCGCTCCCGCGGCGCCGGCCAGCCGCACGCGGCTGCGAGCGTAGCGTGGATCGGCGTTGGCGGGATCCTCGATCCACGGCTCGCCCCGGGCGCGCAACCATCCGCGCAGGTCGGCCCGTGCCGCGTGAAGCAGAGGGCGCAGCAGGAAAAGGCCGCGCCCCTGCGGCCAAACCGGCGATGGCGACCAGATGCGGGCATCCGGGGTGGTCGCGCCCGCCGCGCGCATCGCGGCTGCCTCGGCCACATCGTCGGCGGTGTGGCCCAGCAGGATCACTGTCGCGCCCACTTCCCGCGCCGCGTCCGCCATCAGCCGGTGGCGCGCCAGGCGGGCGGCGGCAGGAAGGCCGGTCGCGGGCTTGTCGCCGCTCCAGGCCAAGGCCTGGAAGGGGCGCTCCAGCCGCTCGGCGATCGCCGCGCAGGCCGCCGTCCAGCCCGCGCTATAGGGCTGGAGGCGGTGGTCCACCGTCAGGATCAGCAGCTCGCGTCCGACCTCCCGCGCCCAGCGGTCGGCGATCAGGGTCAGCGCGAGGGAATCTCCGCCACCGGACAGCCCCACCGCAATCGGCCGGGCGCTGTCGCGGAGCAGGTAGGTGTCAAGGGCCTGGCGGGCGACCGCCTCTAGGCCGCGCACTTGGCCTGGGTGCGGGTGGTCGCCGCCCGGCTCTGGATATTGGCCGGCGCCTTGGGATAGCGGCGGCCAAACTCCGCCAGGGTGCGGCAGGCGTCGGCCGGCTTTTTCAAGGCCACCAGCGAACGCGACAGCTCCACCACGGCGTCCGGCGCCCACGAGGTCTGCGGCCAGCCGCGGATCGCCGCGATATAGGCCTGGGCCGCGTTGGCGTGGGCGCCGCGGACGCTCAGCGTCTTGCCCCACCAATAGTTGGCTTCGGCCGTGCGCGGCGCATCCGGATAGTTGGCGACATAGCCGGAGAACGCCGCCTCCGCCCCGTCATAGTCGCCCGCCAGCATCAGTTGCCGCGCCTGGGTGAAGTCCTTGGCCGGATCGCCGGCGGCGGGTGAGGCGGCCTCGGCGGCGGGGACCGGCAGTTCAGCCGTCATCCGGCCCTCAAGCGTCGTCAGCCGGTCGGTCAGCGCCTGAACCTGGGCCTTGAGGGCGGCATTCTCGCGCTTGGCCTGGTCGAGTTCGCGGGTGGCGCTCTCCAGCGAGCCGTTCACGCCCCGCAAGGACGTCTCCAGGTCGCCCAGCTTGTCGCCCACGTCCGCCAGGCGCGCGTCGGTGTCGGCCGGCTGCACCACCACCGGCTTCCCGCTGTCGCGCAGCTGGAAGACGATGGCGCGCAGTTCGCGCACCACCTTCTCCATCCGGTCGACGCGCTTGGCGTCCCGAGCATCCAGGGGATCGGGCTGGCCCTCGGCGGGCAGCGGGGTCTGCGACATCGCTGGCGCGGCCGTCGCGAGGACGACCAGCGTCAGCAGCATGGCCAACCCTTTCGGGAGGGGCAGGCGGTGGGCGCGCATCGACGTCTAGCGCGCCCCGGAAACGATCGCCGTGTGCGCGTTCCGGTTCTTCTGCCAGGCGTCCTCGCCGCTGCCCGGATCGATCGGCTGTTCCTTGCCGAACGAGATGGTGGAGATCCGCGATGCCGTCACGCCCTGGCTGACCAGGAAATCGCGGACCGAGTTGGCGCGGCGGGCGCCCAGCGCCAGGTTATATTCGCGGGTGCCGCGTTCGTCGGCGTTGCCCTCGATCCGCACCACCACGCTGGGATAGCGGCGAAGCCACTCGGTCTGCGCGGCCAGCAGCGGGCGAGCATCCTCACGGATGTCGTGGCGGTCGGTGTCGAAGTAGACCCGGTCTCCCACGTTGACGACGAAATCCTGCGCCGACCCCGGCAGGGGCGCCGTGGGTTGGCCGCTGACGCTGCCGGTGGACGGCGGCAGTTCCGTGGAAGGCGCAGGCGGCGGGGCGGCTGTCGTCGGATAGGTGGGCTTGGGCTTGCTCTGGCAGGCCGCGAGGGACGCTGCGGCCGTCGCGACCAGGGCCAGGCGCAGGACAGTGCTCCCGGTGAAGCTGCGGACCATGTTTCGTCTCCTCGTTCTTGAGTTGCAGGTGATCTGCAGGGTCTATCGGGCGGGATTGCGGCGCAAGTCTAGTTGAGCAAAGGCGACCAGGCCGGATCTGAGCCTGCTCCCGGGTAGGGCATCGGCTGAAGGATTCGCCCAGTGACATCAACACTCCATAACTTGGGCGGGCCGCCTGGGGTTTCACGCGAGAACATCAGGACGCGCCCATTCGGCGCCCAGGTCGGGCCTTCGTCCAGGTAACTGGAGGTCAAGAGGCGTTCGTCGGAGCCATCCGCGCGCATGACCCCGATGTGGAATTCGCCGCCCGTCTGCTTGGTGAAGGCGATGAACTCGCCGGTCGGGCTCCACACCGGCGTCGTGTAGCGGCCGCTGCCGCTGGAGATCCGCCGCGGCCCCGAGCCGTCCGCGCCCATCACATAGAGCTGCGGCGAGCCGGCCCGGTCCGAATTGAAGACAATCCGACTGCCATCGGGCGAGAACGAGCCGGAGGTGTCGATGGAGGGGTCGGTGGTCAGCCGGGTCGAGGTGCGGCTGGAAAGGTTCATGACGTAGATGTCGCTGTTACCGCCCCGCTCGACCGAGAACACCACCTTGCCGCCGTCGGGCGAAAAGCGCGGCGCGAACACCATGCCGGGAAAGGTGCCCAGGCTTTCGCGGCGCGCCGTCTCGAGATTGAGGATGTAGATGGTCGAGCTGTCCGGCCGGAGCGACATGTAGGTCACCTCCTGGCTGTTGGACGAGAACCGCGGCGTCATCACGATCGAGTCGCCCGAGGTGAGATAGCTGGGGTTGGCCCCGTCCTGGTCCATGATCGCCAGGCGCTTCACCGGATTGAGCCGTGAGCCGCTCTCGGCGACGAACACCACGCGGGTGTCGAAATAGCCCTTCTCGCCGGTCAGCCGCTCATAGACCGCGTCCGAGATCTTGTGGGCGACCTTGCGCCAGCTCTCGGGGCTGGCGGTGAACTGTAGGCCCAGCAGCTGCTGTTCGGCGAATACGTCCCAGAGGCGGAAGTCGACCCGCAGCTTGCCGCCCTCGACGGTGACCTGCCCGTTCACCAGGGCCTGGGCGTTGATGGTCTTCCAGTCGCCGAACCGGGGCTGGACGTTGGCGGTCAGGCCCTTCTCGACGAAGCTCGCCGGGTCCAGCGGCCGGAACAGGCCGGAGCGCTGGAGGTTGGCTGAGATCACCTGGCTGATGTCGGCGCCCATCTGGCCGCCGCCGAAGCCCGGCACGGCGATAGGCAGGGGCTGGACGTCGCCGCGGTTGACGTTCACTTCGATCTCGGCGCGCGCCGGATGGGCGAGGGCCAGCGCGGTGATCGCGCACAACAGGCTGAACAGCAGGGCGGCGATCGGGTCGCGGCTCTGGACTCGGGACTTGATCATCGGGCGCAGGCCTCCCGCGCGTTGAAGTTGACGGCGATCCGGTCGCCATAGAATTCGCGAGGCATGCCCCGGAACGGAGCGGCGGCATAGACGGCGCGGACAGCTCGGTCGGCGGCGGCCTGGGCCACGGGGCTTCGAGGCCCGACGATCTGGCTCTGCACGTCACCGACCACCTGGCCGCCGACGCCCATCTGGAAGTTCACCTTCACCATCACGTCCCGGCCGCCCTCGACGTCGCAGTTGGGGTTCCAGCGGCGCTGCAGCTCTTCGGCCAGGCCCTGGAGGGCGGCGCCGGC
>DASVNS010000052.1:0-4832 GCA_036383735.1 Phenylobacterium sp.
CCTGCGCCTCTCGAACCCGGACCGTGACCGCATCGTCGCGGCTCTCTCGCCGGAGCCCGTCCTGAAGAGCTGGATGAGCCCGCGCGAGATCCGCCGCGACGTCTACAGGGCCGGGCAGGGGGTGTTCCGCGACCGCGCCAAGCTTGCCTGGGCCGCCTCGCCGCGCACGGCCACGACCATGCAGTGGCGCGGCCTGATCGCGCTCGCCGAAAGCTGGAGCCCGCCGACCCTGCCGCTCAGCGGCCAGGAGGTCATGACCGCCGGCGTGCCGAAGGGGCCGCTGGTCGGCCGGGTGCTGCGTGAGGTCGAGGCCTGGTGGATCGACAACGACTTCCTGGACGACAAGCTGTCGGTGATCGAGAAGCTGAAGGCCGTCGTGCAGGGGCTGGTCTATTGAAGGTCGGCATCCTGAAGACGGGCCGCCCCCCGACGCCCGCCATCGCGCAGTTCGGGAGCTATCCCGACATGTTCATGAACCTGCTCGGGCCGGCTGCCTACGACTGGCGGGTCTATGCCGCGGACGAGGGCGAGTTGCCCGGGGCGCCGGAGGACTGCGCGGGCTACATCGTCACCGGCTCGGCGGCGGGGGTCTACGAGGACGATCCCTGGATCGGCCAGCTTCTGGAATGGCTGCGGGCGGCGCGGGGGCGCGCGAAGCTGGTCGGCGTGTGCTTCGGGCATCAGGCCATGGCCCAGGCGTTCGGCGGCCGGGTGATCAAGTCGCCCAAGGGCTGGGCCATCGGCCAGCAGGATTATCGCGTGCTGAGCCCTGAGCCGTGGATGGACGGCGCGGGCGCCATCCGACTGCCGGGCTCGCACCAGGACCAGGTCGTGGACCTGCCGCCGAACGCCGAGGTGATCGCCGCCAGCGCATTCACGCCTTTCGGCGCGCTGGCATGGCGCGACCAGCCGGCGATTTCCATGCAACTGCACCCGGAGTTCGAGCCCGCTTACGCCAAGGCCCTGATCGAGGCCCGGCGCGGCAAGCTCTATTCCGACCCGGACGCCGATCGCGCGATCGCCAGCTATGACGGGCCCGACGACCGCGCCCGGGTCGGCGGCTGGATCAACGCCTTCCTGACCGCCTGACGTGCGACAGGCCCGGCGACCTCAATTCCAGGCCACCAGGGGCGGCATGGAGGACAGGATCGTCTCGATATTGCCGCCGGCCTTCAGTCCGAACATCGTGCCGCGGTCGTAGAGCAGGTTGAACTCCACGTAGCGACCGCGGCGGACCAGCTGTTCCTGGCGCTCGGCCTCGCCCCAGGGCTCGCTCATCCGGTGGCGGACGATGCGCGGATAGACGTCCAGGAACGCCTCCCCGACGGCGCGCGTGAAGGCGAAGTCCTTGTCGAAGTCGCCGGTGTTGTGGCGGTCGTAGAAAATGCCGCCGACCCCGCGGGTCTCCTTGCGATGCGGCAGGTAGAAGTACTCGTCGCACCAGGCTTTGTACTTCGGATGCCACTCGGGATCGAACGGGTCGCAGGCCGCCTTCATGGCGGCGTGGAACAGCCTGGCGTCGTCGGAGTCCTCGCTGCGCTGCTCGGCGAGCATGGGGGTCAGGTCGGCGCCGCCCCCGAACCAGCTCTCGGCGGTCGAGAGGAAACGGGTGTTCATGTGCACGGTCGGCACGCGCGGGCTGCGGGGGTGGACGATCAGGCTGATACTGGCCGAGACATAGGACGGGTCCTTGTCGGCGCCCGGCATGGTCGCGGCCATATCGGGCGAGAATCGCGCCAGCGCGGCCGAGGTGTGCACCGCGGCCTTCTCGAACAGGCGGCCGGTCAGGAAGGCGCCGATGCCGCCGCCGATCCCCGTCTCGCGGGTCCAGGGCCGGAGCTCGAAGCGACCGGGAGGTTCGGGGTAGAGCTCGGGCGACGCCTCGTCCTCCAGCCGCTCCAGTTCCGCGCATATGCGTTGCTGCAGGCTGTCGAACCACTGCTTGGCGCTGTCGCGGCGGGCGAGGATCTCGGGAGGCAGGCTGGACATGCGGGCTAGTCTATTCGCTGGACGGTCGGAAAAGCCTTGATCTGCCGCAATGCTTCGCCAAGCGCCAGTGTCGCGGCGGTGACGAGGTTCAGCGAACGCGCGCCGGGAGCCAGCGGGATCAACAGGCGGGCGTCCGCCGCATCGTGCACCGCCTTTGGCGCGCCCGCGCTCTCGCGGCCAAACAGCAGGACGTCGTCGGCGTCGAACACAAAGTCGTGGAGGACCGTTTCCGCCTTGGTCGTGAACAGCACCAATCGGCCGGACCGCGCCGGATCGCCGTGGAAGGCGTCCCATCCGCTGTGCCGTTTCACCTGCGCGATCGAGGCGTAGTCCATGGCCGCGCGGCGGATCGCCGCGTCGCTCAAAGGGAAGCCGCAGGGCTCGATAACGTCCAGCGCGACGCCCAAGCAGGCGGCGAGCCGGATGGCGGCGCCCAGGTTTTGCGGAATGTCCGGTTGAAAAAGGGCCAAACGCATTCTAAGGCCTCTCGCCATCGGGCGTGGCCGGGGCGCACGGGTACGAATCACGGATTGGCGGGCGGGTCGTTCGCATTCCTCCGTGTAACGTGCTCAGCCCCCGACCGCTCTCGGAACCGGCCCTGCCAGCATGCCTGGCGCGGGCCGCAAGCTTAAAGGCCCTCCGGCGCGTCGTGAGGACCTCTATTCGAAGGGTAGCTTCAAGGTGGCCGACACCGTCGTGGGCGCAACTCCCGACCCGCACGCTCCGGGCGATGACCCGAGCCGTCGCGATTTCATTCATATCGCCGCTGGCGCCGCCGCGGTTGGCGCCGCCGTCGCCATCGTCTGGCCGCTGGTCGACCAGATGAACCCGGCCGGCGACACGCTGGCGCTCGCCTCGATCGAGTTCGACCTGGGCAAGGTCGAGCCCGGCCAGCAGGTGGTCGTCAAATGGCGCGGCAAGCCGCTGTTCGTGCGCAACCGTACGCCGGATCAGATCGCCGCGGCCGTCAAGGACGACCACGCGCAGCTGCGTGACCCGGCGACCGACGAAAGCCGTCACAAGCCCGGCAAGGCCGAGTGGCTGATCCTGGTCGGCACCTGCACCCACCTGGGCTGCGTGCCCACGGTCGGCGGTGGCGACTACGGCGGCTGGTTCTGCCCCTGCCATGGTTCGCACTACGACACCTCCGGCCGGATCCGGAAGGGTCCCGCGCCGAAGAACCTGGTCGTGCCGGATTACGCCTTCCTCTCCGACACCAAGATCAAGGTGGGCTGAACCCGATGAGCGGACATTCCACCTACGAGCCGAAGACCGGCATCGAGCGCTGGCTCGACACCCGCCTGCCGATCGTGCGTTTCGCGCATGACACGGCGCTGAGCTTCCCGACCCCGAAGAACCTGAACTATTGGTGGACCTTCGGCGGCATCCTGGCGCTCATGCTGGGCATCCAGCTGGTGACGGGCATCGTCCTGGCGATGCACTACGTGCCGCACGTCGACTACGCCTTCGCGTCGGTCGAACGCATCATGCGCGACGTCAACTACGGTTGGCTGATCCGCTACATGCACGCCAACGGCGCCTCGATGTTCTTCCTGGCGGTCTACATCCACATGATCCGCAACCTGTACTACGGCTCCTACAAGGCGCCGCGGGAGGTGCTGTGGATCCTGGGTTGCCTGATCTATCTGGCGATGATGGCCACGGCGTTCATCGGCTATGTGCTGCCCTGGGGCCAGATGAGCTTCCACGGCGCGGTCGTGATCACCAACCTGTTCGGCGCCTTGCCGATCATCGGTGCGCCGATCACCACCTGGCTGTGGGGCGGCTTCGCGGTGGACAACCCGACGCTGAACCGCTTCTTCTCGCTGCACTACCTGCTGCCCTTCGTGATCGCGGGCCTCGTGGTCCTGCACATCTGGGCGCTGCACGTGCCGGGGAACAACAACCCGACCGGCGTGAACGTGAAGTCGGAGAACGACACCGTTCCCTTCCATCCGTACTACACGGTGAAGGACGGCTTCGCGATCGCGGTGTTCCTGCTGCTGTACGCCAGCTTCGTGTTCTACAACCCGAACGTCCTGGGCCACGCCGACAACTACATCCCGGCGAACCCGCTGGTGACGCCCGCGCACATCGTTCCCGAATGGTACTTCCTGCCGTTCTACGCGATCCTGCGGGCGGTGCCGGACAAGCTGGGCGGCGTGCTGCTGATGTTCGGCGCCATCGCCACCCTGTTCGTGCTGCCCTGGCTGGACACCTCCAAGGTGCGCTCCATGCGCTACCGTCCGCAGGCCAAGCTGTACTTCTGGATCTTCATCCTGGCGGCCCTGGTCCTCGGCTACTGCGGTGGCCAGCTGCCCGACGATCCGGTGATCGCCCAGCCCAGCGGCCTGCTGCTGCTGGACGCGGACATCAACAGCTTCGTCTGGCTGAGCCGCGTGGCCACGCTCTACTTCTTCGCCTACTTCTGGATCATCCTTCCCGTGCTCGGCCTGACCGAAAAGCCGCTGCCGATGCCGGACTCGATCTCGGAACCTGTCCTGTCGCATCCCGCCACGACGCCTGTCGGCGCCGCGGCGTCGCCTGAAAAGAGGGGCTGAGCCTAAGATGCTGCGCAAAGGTATCGCGCTCGCGGCGCTGGGGCTCGCCTTGCTGGGAAGCCCGGCGCTCGCCGCCCACCCCAAGCCGGTGGAACATGAGGTCGCGTGGTCGTTCGACGGCCCGTTCGGCAAGTTCGACACCGCCCAGCTTCAGCGGGGCTACAAGGTCTATCGCGAGGTCTGCTCGGCCTGCCACGCGATGCACCTGCTGTCGTTCCGCAACCTGGGTGAGCCGGGCGGTCCGTTCTACGACCCCGAGTACAAGAACTCGAACGACAACCC
>DASVNS010000053.1:0-17571 GCA_036383735.1 Phenylobacterium sp.
AGGATCAGCATGGCGAGGCCCTCGAACCGACGGATCGTCGGCGCCCAGGCCTTGGGCAGGAAGGGGCGGATGGCGTTGAAGCCGTCCAGGCCCGGGAGCGGCAACAGGTTCAGCACCAGGGCGGTGGCCTGCAGGAAGGCCAGCATGGCCAGCCCGGCGAACAGCGGGCCGGGCAGGGCGACACGGCTCCAGAGGTTCAGCACGAAGGCGAGCAACAGCAGGACCACCAGCGTTGCGCCCGGTCCGGCCAGCGAGGTGGCGGCCCGCCACCCGCGGCTCCGCATCAGGTCGTTGCGCAGATAGACCGCCCCGCCCGGAAATCCGATGCCGCCCAAGGCTAGGGCGATCAGCGGGATCACCAGGCTGGTCCCGAGGTCGCCATAGCGGCGCGGATCGAAGGAGAGGTAGCCCTTTGCGCGCACCGTGACGTCGCCGGCCACATAGGCGACGGCTGCGTGCGCGAATTCGTGCGCCATGACCGCGAGGATCCAGCCGGTCAGCACGAAGGCGAAGGTCAGCGGCGTCACTGCCGGCGGCGTGAGGGCTAGCGCCGCGCCAAAAGCGATGAAGCCCGCGAGCAGGCCAAGGCCGATCAGGTTGTTGGGCGGAGCGCTCGGCTTGGCTGTAACAGCGGTCATCCGCTGAGAAATAGTCCATTACGCGCCTGATGCGAGCCCTACCTCCGACTCGCCAAGGGCGTGGGCGCTACGCCTTGTGGATCGGGTCCAACCAGGGCACGCCCTCGGGCGCCTCGGCCGGATCGATGTCGAGGTTGACCACCACCGCCTCAGAATCCGACCGGACCAGCACGCACGAGAGCGTCTCGTCGGCCAAGGCGTTGATCTCCTGGTGCGGCACGTAGGGCGGCACGTAGATGAAGTCGCCGGGCCCGGCCTCCGCGACGAACTCCAGCCGCTCGCCCCATCGCAGGCGGGCGCGGCCCGCCACCACGTAGATCACGCTTTCGAGCGGTCCATGGTGGTGTGCGCCGGTCTTGGCGTTGGCATGGATGTGCACCGTTCCGGCCCATAGCTTCTCGGCGCCCACGCGGGCGCGGTCGATGGCCGTGGCCCGGTTCATGCCGGGCGTCTGGGCCGTATTGGGATCCAGCCGGTCGCCGGGGATCACCCGCACGCCGGAGTGTTTCCAGCCGTCTTCGGGAACAATGACGTCGTCGCTCATGCCGCACGCTTAGCGCCTCCGGGCGGCTTCGACCAGCCGCAGCCGACGCCTCACTTCGGCGATGGAGCGGTCTGCGGAGTCGCAGGCGCCGCGGAAGGCGTGGGCGTGGTCGTCACCCGGGACACGCGGGTGATCCGCACCGGTTGCCTCAGCATCTCGCCCTTCATGGCGCCCTCGCCGCGGTTGGGGTCGACCGGCAGGGCGATGATCTTGCGCACCACATCGAGCCCCTCGACCACCTGGCCGAAGGCGGCAAACCCAGGGGCGCCCTTCGGGTTCTTCGGGTCGGCGTCCAGGTAGCTCATGTCGCCGAGGGTGATGAACCAGTCCGCCTGGGCCGTGCCGGGCGCGTGGCGGCCCATCGAGATCGTGCCGTCGCCATGCTTGAGGCCGGTCTTGATCGTGGACTCGTGGGCGATCGGCGGCAGCACCTTCTTGGGATCGTTCTGCAGCCCGCCCTGGATCGAACCATAGTCGGTGGCGGCGTAGCCCGGCGGCCGCGACGCCCGGTAGAAGGTGGCGCCGTTGAAGAGCCCGCGGTCCACATACTTGAGATAGTTGGCCACCGTGATCGGCGCCTTGTCGCGATAGAGCTCGACCACGATCGCGCCCTGGGGCGTTTCGATCCTGACCCGCGGGTTCGGCTTGGCGGGCGCTGCGTTCGGGGCCGCTGCGGGCGCAGGGACAGGCTGGGCCTGGACGGCGGTCGCGAGGGCGGCGGCGGCAAGGGCGATGAGCGTGCGGCGGAGCATGGCCCAGACTAGACCCGAGGCAGCCGGCTTCGCCAGTCGGAGTCGCGGTCGTCGGTGATCCCGACGAGCTGCAGGAAGCTGACCGCGGCCAGCGGCTTCCCGCCGACCGGCTGCCGGGCCTGGACATAGAGCGGGATCACCGTCCAGGCGGGAGGGAAGGCCTTGAGGTCGCGGTCCGGCATGGCGCCCAGGTGGGGGCACCGCTGCAGCGAGGCCTGGGCGCAGCGGAAGTGGAGGGGCGCGATGGCGCCGCAGTCCAGCACGACCCGGTCGTCGTCGAGGTCGGCCGGAAGGGCCTGGGCGAACCCGCGGCTGCGCAACAGGCCGGCCGCCAGGAACTTTCCGGTCTGGCTCCAGCGGTCCCCGTCAGGCGTCGCCTCGCCGCACATCGGGCAGAGGAGCGCACGCACGCTGTCGCGCTGCCGGCGCAGGTGGTTGCGCGAATACATCGGCTTGCCGGCGCCGGGCTTCCAGGTCTGCAGCGCCGCCATCTGGCCGTCGACCGTCGGACAGGGGCCTACCCCGCCTTGCTGTTCCTGGGACCAGCTCGTCACCCACGGCACATCTGTTCCGACCTTGAGGCGAGTGGGGATCACGGGCTGCATTTGAAGAAGGTATCCGTCTGGCCGGTGGAGAAAAGTCGCCCGTTGCGCAGCAGCACCGCCTGGCCGCGCGAGGCGCAGAGGCGGCGGGCCTTGCCATTGGACTGGAGCGATATGGTGACGCGGGACACGACTTGCGCGGAGCGGCCGTCCCGCGCCAGGCGAAGGCTGACGACGCGGCCCGTCTCGCGACTGGATCCGCGGGCAAGGGTCCGGCGCGATTGCGCGCGCGCCTCCGCAAGCGTGCTGGTCCCATAGGGGACCGGCGGCTTGTCGCCGACGTAGGCCTGGTCGGTGAAGCGCGCATCGGGCGTGAAGCCGTCGAAGAAGCGGTCGAGCGACCGGGCGTTCCAGGCGTGTTGCTGGCGCGCCAGGAAGGCGCGGACCGCCGTCTCCGTCAGGACGGGCTCAGCCAGAGCCGGGCCGGCAGCCAGGGCGAGGAGGAGCAAAAGGCGGCGCATCGGCTTCCTCAACGCACGAGCCGGCGCATCGGGCGGTGAAGTTGGCGCGGTGATGGCCAGCGAGGGGAGGCCTATTATCGGAACATCGTCAGTTGCAGAACCCAGGCGCTGACCGTCGTCACCCCGATGCCCGTGAGCAAGCCGCGGACAAACGCGCCATTGCGGTCCCACCAGATGCGACGCGCGCGCATGCGCTGGGCGCGATCGACCTTCCGTCGTTGCATGCCGTCCCCATTTTCCCGACCCGCTGCTGTTCTAGCGCACGGTCCCTCGAACGGTCGAATCCAACCACCTGCCGACGCGACCTCTCCGGAGAGCCAGTGACGTTTCGTCGCGGCGGCGCTCAGGCGCGCGCTTCGATCCGCTCGATGTCCCCGTCGGAAAGCCCGAAGTGGTGGCCGATCTCGTGAACGAGGACGTGGGCGACCAGCTCGTCGAGGGTGACCGCGCCGTTCTCGGCCCATTCGTCGAGGATCGGTCGGCGGTAGAGGAATACGCGACTGGGTTCCGGGGCGCCGCCGAACACCGAGCGGTCGGCCAGGCTGACGCCGGAATAGAGGCCGGTGAGGCCAAACGGATCCTCGATGCCGAGCTCGTCCAGCACCTCGTCAGGCGGGAAGTCGTCGACGCGGAAGACGACATCGCCCGCCATGCGGCGGAAGCCTTCCGGCAAGGCGGCGAAGGCCCGTTCCGCGATCGCCGCCAGGTCGTCCAGCGAGGGCGCGGGGCCGCCATAGGGATTACTCATCCGGCATCACGATATGAGGCGCGTCGGGCGGACGGATCTCGAAGAGGCCGATGTCGAGCGGCTGTTGCGGTTTCGTCGGCCGGAGCGGCGCCCGGACGATGGCGCGCAGGGTCTCGGGATCGAGCTCCTGCCCCTTCTTGCGCGCCTGCCGGGCCTGGGGCGCTTCGAGCGGCCGGTCGGCTGTTCCGATCCGCCAATAGGAGACCGTCAGGCGCCAGACCGTGCGCGGCGGCTTCGGCGGCTCGGGCCATCTCCGTCCATCGGCATAGGTGGGCTCGACCGCCTTGGGCCGTGGCGCCCCCTCGGCCACCTGTTCGACCAGCCGGCAATAGCGGTCCTCCGCCTCCGGCGTGGAGCCGGTGCGCTCGTCCTCGATCCGGCCGGCATAGGCATCGAGCGCCGCCTCGCGGGTGGCGAAGGCCGGCCCCACCGCATCCGTCGCAAACGCCACGGCTTCGCCGGCGCGGCGGCGGGCCTCGCTCTCGCGCGCCACGCGGCCCAGCGGGCGTGAGAGCGCCTGCTCTGCGTTGGTCGCCACGGGATAGAGGATGGCCGTCATGGGCGTCATTCTGGCGCAAAGGCCACGGCCTGCCCAGCGGGGCAAGCCCTGCGAAGACGCCGGAGGTGCGGCGCGGCGCGGCAAGCCGTAAGCTCGGGATCAACGATTCGCCGGGGCGTCGATGAGCGCGCACGAACTGATGCTGGCGGCGGCGGCGGGAGCGGTCAGCCTGGCCATATCCGCCGTCCTCTGGGCTTTTGCCCAGCGCCGCGCGGCCGATCGTCGGATCGCCGGGCTGAAGGCGCGCATCCGCCAACTCGAGGCGGGCGCCGAAACGGCCCAGGCCTCGGTCGAAGCCTTCGACTCCGCCCTGCTGGCGGTCGAGGACGGCCGCGCCCTGCTGGCTTCGGGCGAGGAGAGCCTGGCGGTCTGCTGCGTGGCGCTCGGCCTTTCCGAGTACGATCCGCAATACCTGTTGAACGCGCTGATGCGCGCCGATCCCGACCACGCGCGGCGCCTGCGAAGCCTGTTCGAGCGCGGCGAAGCCTGTGCCTTCGAGGTGAAGGGGCCGGCCGGCGTGGTCACCGTCGAGGGGCGGGCCGCCGGCGCGCTGGCCTGGCTGCGGGTGTCGGCGGTGCTGGGCGAGGATCAAGGCCTGCCGACCGCGCCCCGCTTCGCCGCCTTCCTGGACGCAAGGACCTGCCCGGCCTGGATCGCGGCGGCGGACGGCTCTCCGGTCTGGGTCAACGCCGCGTGGCTGAAGGCGGTGGACGCCGCCAGCCTGGATGAGGCGGCCCAGCGGGGCGTGGCGTTCGACAAGGGGGCGGACGCCATCGCCAGCGAGGCGGCCAACCTGGGCCAGCGACGCGAGGCGTTGCGCTGGCTGTCGTTCGGCGGTCGCCGCCGCGCCTTCATGATCGCCGCCCAACCGCTCGAGGGCGGCGGCGTGGGCGTGTGGACCGACGACCTCACTGACCTGGAGGAGGCTCGGGAGCAGACGCGCCGCAACGTCGAAGGCCACGACGAGACCCTGAACCGGCTGGACGACGCCGTGGTGATCTTCGACCGCGCCAAGCGCCTGAGCTTCCACAACACCGCCTTCGCCGAGCTCTGGGGGCTTGAGCCGGCGTGGCTGGCCGAGCAGCCGACGCACGCGGAGGTCCTGGACCGGCTGCGCCAGCGCCGGCGGCTGCCGGAGACCGCCGACTACGCAAAGTGGAAGGCCGGCGAACTCGACCGCTACGAGAAGCTGGAGCAGCAACCCGACGACATGTGGAGCACGCCCGATGGCCGCACGCTGCGGGTCGTGCGCCAATCGCACCCGCTGGGCGGCTTGCTCCTGCTGTTCGCCGACATCACCGGCGAGTTGAAGATGAAGGCGCAGTACAACGCGCTGATCCAGGTGCAGCAGGCGACCCTGGACAAGCTGTCGGACGCGGTGGCCGTGTTCGGATCGGACGGGCGGCTGCGCCTGCACAATGAGAGCTTCGAGCGGTTCTGGAATATCACGCCGTTGCAGATCGAGGCGGCGGGCGATTTCGAGGGCGTCGTGGAGCTCTGCGTGCACAAGCTGCACGACATGGTGTTCTGGAAGGATCTGAAGGGCCGGGTCGCCGACCCGGATCCCATGGCGAGGATGCCGATCACCGGCGAGGCCCAGACCTCGGACGACCGCATGGTGGAGTATCGCACCCGTCCGTTGCCCGACGGCGCCACGCTGGTGGCCTTCACCGACGTCACCGACGCGCGGCGGTTGGAAAGCGCCCTGGCCGACCGTGAGCAGGCGCTCTCCGAGGCTGAGCGGCTGAAGCGGGACTTCGTCGGCAACGTGTCGTACGAGCTGCGCACCCCGCTCACCACGATCATCGGCTACTCCGAATTGCTCGAACACTCGGGCGACGGCCTGTCGGAACGCGCCCGCGGCTATGCGGCCTCGGTGAAGTCGGCGGCGACCCAGCTGGCGCGCTCCATCGACGACGTGCTCGACATGGCCCAGATCGACGCCGACGAGATGGCGCTGGATCTGATGCAGCTGAATGTCGCCGACCTGCTGATCGAGGTGGCCAGTCGCTGGCGGCCCGCGGCCGAGGCCGGCAAGGTCTCGATCATGCTGGAGCGCCCCGACAATGTGGGCGTGATCCGCGGCGACCGGCGGCGGCTGTCGCAGGTCCTCGACCACCTGATGGAGAACGCCATCGGCCAGACCCCGGCGGGTGGGACCGTGACGATGGCGGCGCGCAAGGCGCTGGGCGAGGTGCAACTGCAGGTCTCGGACACCGGGCGCGGCATTCCGTTCCACGTACAGGCGCACATCTTCGACCGGTTCATCGGACGCGAGCGGGGCGGGCCGGGCCTGGGGCTGGCCCTGGTCAAGGCGTTGACGGAACTGCACGGCGGATGGGTCGCGCTGGAGAGCGAGCCCGGCGCGGGCGCCACCTTCACCTGCCACCTGCCAGAGGTCGCGACCGCCGTCAGCCAGCCCGAGCTCGGCTTCGCGCGCTAAAGCGGCAGAGCGAACCCTGCGGCATCGTGGAAATCGGGCGGGCCCGGCGGATGGGCCAGCGCCCAATAGGACAGCCGCCCTCCAACCTCTTCGATCACCGCCGTGAGGCCCAGGCGAAGCGGGCGAGGTTCGGAAACCCGCAGTGATACGCACAGCTCCAGGCCATCCTCGCCCTTCTCCAGCTCGATGCGAGGGGCTGCGATCTGCAACGGCGCCATGCCTCTACGATAGCCGTCGAACCGGTACGCCGCCCATTGTCCGGACGGCGCGAAGTTGAACTCCAGGTAGCCCTGGCCCGGCTCTGCCACGAAGGCCTCGAAACAGGTGTGCTCCCACAGCCGATCGGCGCGACGCACCGCGCCAGTCGCAGGTATGGCCAGGGCGCCGACCTTGCCGGTCAGCACATAGCGCAGCGAGAGTCGCCCTGAGCCGTCGCGGCTCGCCTCGACCGCCAACCCCTGGACGCCCTCGCAGCGCGAGTCCGGATGGCGCTCAAGCGACCGCCGCACCGCTTCCGGCGCCCCCTCAATGCTCAGCTGCGGACTCCACGGCGTGGTATGAAATCGCTCGGTTGCGACCGTTTGTGGCTCATATGAGCCTGAAATGCCTCGCAAGTCGTGCCGAACGGCGGCGGCGGCATTCGCACAACGCTGAAATGTCTAACTGCGGGCGGGTCAGATGGCGACACGATCTTGTGCCGCATCAGGTTATTAAAGCAAAAACTGTGGCATTCCAGCCAAGAGAAGGTGAAAAATTGCGCCACATGACTTGGCTATGAAATCACCACTTTAACAATCACATTGTGCCAAATGTGAATGAAATGCTATAATACTGCGTCGGGAACAGTTGATCTAGAAAATCTATTGAAGGTCGATGTTTGAATGCCTGCCACCTCCAGAGGTGGCCAAATGGCATGGGGGTCTGCATGGGCGTCATCGCGATAGATTCAGTACGCGCCGATGGCGCCGTGCGCGCGCTGATGGATCCGCATGGGCAGCCCGCGCGCGATCCCGTTGGCAGCATCCTCTGGGTGAGCGCGACGCCGCTGACCAACGAACACGGCGAAGACATCCTTCGGCGCAACGACTACGCGGTGAGGCGGCTGGCGACCTCCGCGGAGGGTTGGTCTGCGACGGACCTCAGCGCCGCTGACGTCGTCATCCTCGAGATCCCACTGGCGGACGACGCGGGCCTGGCGCTCTGCCGGCGGCTGTCGGATTCGCAGTCCGGTGCGGTGCTTGTCCTTGCGCCGCGCATCGGCGCCCTTGAACGTGTCGCGATCCTCGAGTTCGGCGCCGACCTGGTGCTGCCGCACTCGATCCACCCGTTGGAGCTGCTGGCGTGTGTGCGCGCGCTCGTACGGCGCGCCGCCCGCGGAGGGCGCGCCGTCCAGGCGCAACAGGTTGTCGAATGGCGCTTCGAGGTCGCGACCGGGCGCATCCGATCCAATACGGGCCGCGCCGTTCACCTCACCGCCGGCGACGCCGAGTTGCTCCGCGCCCTGGCGGCGCATTCAGGCGAACTCGTCGACCGCCATACGCTGGTGGAATTGCTGCATGACAGCTCCGCTGGGGCGTCGGCGCGCTCGATCGATGCCCGGGTCGCGAGGCTGCGGCGCGCGTTGGAACCCTGTGACGGCGTCGGCGACATCATCCGCACGGTCAGGGGCAAGGGCTACATCCTGGAGCCGGGCAAGACCTTCCAGATTCCGATCTCGTAGAATCCCTGCATCGGCTTGGCCGATGCCAGCTCGAAGATGTCGCTTCGCGGCCGTTCCGCACAATTGGCCTGTGCCCGGCAGGACGCCCCGAAAGCGATCGCCCATGCCTCATCCACGGTAGTCGTGCGGCGGACCGAGCGGCGCTCGGGCCTGACGCCCGGCAGCATTCCCCGCTCAGACCCTACATCCGAGCGGGAGGCGCGCCCGAGAGCCTTTCTGGATCAGGTGGAATCACCTGATCCAGATAAAAAGGCTCGAATTCAAAACTTTAGAGCGTGACGGGCGCCTGAACCGGTATCCACTTCAGGCTGTCACGCTCTAGTGCTGGCTCTCGGGCAGGGTGACCGTCAGGCCATCCAACTCGTCCGTGACTTTGATCTGGCAGGAGAGGCGGCTGTTCTCTTCGACGTTCTCGGCGAAGTCCAGCATGGATTCCTCCATGCTGGACTTGGTCCCGGTCTTCGCGAGCCACGCCGGGTCCACATAGACGTGGCAGGTCGCGCATGCGCAGGCGCCGCCGCAGTCCGCGTCGATGCCCGGGATGTTGTTCTTCACGGCGCCTTCCATGACGGTCAGCCCGGATTTCACGTCGATGACGTGCTCGGTGCCGTCATGTTGCAGATAGGTGATCTTGGCCATGGACGCCCCTCACTTGTCGCCGTTCATGCGGCGACCTCTTTCATGGAAACCGATGGATCCGCAAGCTTCGCCTTGTTGATGGGCTTGCGGTTGAGGATGAGCGACTTGCCCATCATGAATTCCGGCGGCGAGTTGATCGCCTCCACGGATTGGACCTGGTCGCCCTTCAGGTGGAAGATGGCGAACTTGGCGCTGCCGGGATCGCCGCGCAGCAGGATCTCGTCCACGTCGAACGCGTAGCCGGCGATCTGGAGCTTGATGTCGAACTGATCGGACCATTGCCAGGGGCATTCCCCGGTAGGCCGGGCTCGTCCGGTGATGGCGCTGGCGGCCTGCTTGGCCTGTTCCAAGGCGTTGGGAACACTCTCCATGCGGAACATGCGATCGTAGATCGGCATCGGCCGGTGGGCGACGTCGCCGATGGCGAAGACGTCGGGATCGGTCACGCTGCGGGCGTCCAGGTCGACGACCACGCCGCGCGCGCACTCCAGGCCGGCATCCTTGGCCAACTCGTCGTTCGGATGGGCTCCGACGCCGACGACGACGGAGTCGCAGGCGATGGTGCGGCCGTCCGCCAGCTTCACGCCGGTCACATGGCCGTCCTTGCCCTCGAAGCCGCTGACGCTCGCGCCCAGGTCGAACACCACGCCATGCTTCTGGTGGTAGTCGGTGAAGAAGTCGGACAACGGCTCGCAGGCCACCCGCGCCAGGATGCGGCTCTCGCGCTCCAGCACGATCACGTCGGCGCCCAGCGCGCGGCCCGAGGCGGCGACCTCGAGGCCGATGTAACCGCCGCCCACGACGGCCAGCTTCTTGCCAGGCCCCACCTGCGCCTTGAGCGCCTCGGCGTCCGCGGCCGTGCGCAGGAATAGGATGCCGGCAAGGTCCGCGCCCTCGATGGGCAAGGCGATGGCGCGGGCGCCTGTGGCGAGGATCAGGACATCGTAGCCGATCGTCGAACCGTCGGAGAGGGCGGCCGCCTTGGCGCCGCGGTTCAGGCTGGTCACGCTGACGTTGGGTCGGAAGTCGATATTGTTCTGGCCGTAGAACTCAAGGGGCCGGAGCGCCAGGGAATCGGCATCCGCTTCGCCCTTCAGCCAGGCCTTGCTGAGCGGCGGCCGCTGATAGGGCGCAATGGGCTCGTCGCCGATCATGGTGATCGGGCCTTCGTGGCCGTACTGGCGCAGCAGCGCCGCCGCCGTGCCGCCGGCGTGGCCAGCTCCCACGATCAGGACGTGAGGTGAAGCGTTGCTCATGTATCTCCGATGCCCAAAAATGACGCCGGCGTCAACTTAACGCCGCTTGGCGACAAGTCTGACCAGGCGTCGTCGCGTCAAACGACCCTGTCGACCAACATCTTCTTCACCTCGGCGATGGCCTTGGCGGGGTTGAGCCCCTTAGGGCAGACCTGCGCGCAGTTCATGATCGTGTGGCAACGGTAGAGCTTGAACGGGTCTTCCAACTCGTCCAGGCGCTCGCCGGTCGCTTCGTCGCGGCTGTCGATGATCCAGCGATAGGCGTGCAGCAGGGCGGCGGGGCCAAGATACTTCTCCTGGTTCCACCAATAGCTGGGGCAGCTGGTCGAGCAGCAGGCGCACAGGATGCACTCGTAAAGGCCGTCCAGCTTCTCGCGATCTTCCGGGGTCTGGCGCCATTCCTTCTGCGGCTCCGGCGTCTCGGTGTGCAGCCAGGGCTCGATCGACGCGTACTGGGCGTAGAAGAGCGTCAGGTCGGGGACCAGGTCCCGCACCACGGGCATGTGCGGCAGCGGGCTGATCGACACCTTGTCGCCGGGGCATTCCTCATGGCCGTGGATGCAGGCCAGGGTGTTGCGGCCGGCGATGTTCATAGCGCACGAGCCGCAGATGCCCTCGCGGCACGAGCGGCGGAAGGTCAGCGTCGGGTCGACGTTGTTCTTGATGTGGATCAGCACGTCCAGGACCATCGGCCCGCACTGGCTGAGGTCCACGTCGTAGGTGTCCCAGCTGGGATTCTGGCCGCTGTCCGGATCGTACCGATAGACCTTGAAGGTCTTGACGTTCGTCGCCCCGGCCGGCGCGGGGAAATGCTTGCCGCCCTTGGGGACGGAGTTCTTCGGAAGGGTAAGTTGGACCATGTGTCTGTTTCCCTTCGCCTAGTAGACCCGCGCCTTGGGCGGGAAGGGCGCGATTTCGTTGGTCATGGTGTAGTCGTGCACCGGACGGTAATCGATCTTCACCTTGCCGGTCGGGTCGTCGAACCAGGCCAGGGTGTGCTTCATCCAGGTCTTGTCGTCGCGGTCCGGGAAGTCCTCGTGCGCATGGGCGCCGCGGCTTTCCGTCCGGTTGTGGGCGCCGGTCACGGTGACCACCGCCTGGCCGATCAGGTTGTCGAGCTCCAGCGTCTCCATCAGGTCGCTGTTCCAGATCATGCTGCGATCGGTCACCTTGAGGTCGGCCCGCTTGGCGTTGACCGCGTTCATCCGCTGGACGCCGGCCGCCAGGGCGGTGGAGGTCCGGTAGACGGCCGCCTCTTCCTGCATGGCCATCTGCATCTCGAGCCGCAGCGCCGCCGTCGACGTCGAGCCGCTGGCGTTGCGGAAGTGATCCAGGCGCGCCAGGTGACCGTCGGTCATGTGCGGCTTCAGCTCGGGCTGGGTCGCCCCGGCCTTGATCGTGTCGGCCGCGCGCAAGGCGGCGGACCGGCCGAACACCACCAGGTCGATCAGGCTGTTGGAACCCAGGCGGTTGGCGCCATGCACGCTGACACAGGCAGCCTCGCCCACGGCCATCAGGCCGGGCACCGTCTGGTCCGGATTCTTGCCCGCCTTGGTCACCACCTCGGAGTAGAAGTTCGTCGGGATGCCGCCCATGTTGTAGTGGACGGTCGGCAGCACCGGGATCGGCTGCTTGGTCACGTCGACGCCGGCGAAGATCTTGGCGCTCTCGGAAATCCCCGGCAGGCGTTCGGCCAGGATCTTGGGATCCAGGTGGTCGAGGTGCAGGAAGATGTGGTCCTTCTTCGGCCCCACCCCGCGGCCCTCGCGGATCTCCATGGTCATCGCGCGGCTGACCATGTCCCGTGGCGCCAGGTCCTTCACGGTGGGCGCATAGCGCTCCATGAAGCGCTCGCCCTCGGAGTTGGTCAGATACCCGCCTTCACCTCTCGCGCCTTCCGTGATCAGGCAGCCCGAACCGTAGATGCCGGTCGGGTGGAACTGCACGAATTCCATGTCCTGCAGCGGCAGGCCGGCGCGCAGCACCATCCCGCCGCCGTCGCCGGTGCAGGTGTGGGCGCTGGTCGCCGAGAAATAGGCGCGGCCGTAGCCGCCGGTGGCCAGGATGACGAGCTGGGCCTGGAACCGGTGCAGGGTGCCGTCGTCCAGCTTCCAGGCCGTGACGCCCCGGCAGACGCCGTCTTCCATGATCAGGTCGAGGGCGAAGTACTCGATGAAGAACTCGGTCGAGTGGGCCAGGCTCTGGCCGTACATGGTGTGCAGCATGGCGTGGCCGGTGCGGTCGGCCGCCGCGCAGGTGCGCTGGATCGAGGCCTCGCCATAGTTCTTGGTCATGCCGCCGAAGGCGCGCTGATAGATCTTGCCCTCGGCCGTGCGGCTGAACGGGACGCCCCAGTGTTCCAGCTCGTAGACCGCGGCCGGCGCGTTGCGGCAGAGGTATTCGATGGCGTCCTGGTCGCCCAGCCAGTCCGACCCCTTGACGGTGTCGTACATGTGCCAGCGCCAGTCATCCTCGCCCATGTTACCCAGCGACGCCGAGATGCCGCCTTGCGCGGCGACCGTGTGCGAGCGGGTCGGGAAGACCTTGGTGATGCAGGCGGTCTTCAGCCCGGCCTGGGCGCAGCCCAGCGCGGCGCGCAGGCCGGAGCCCCCCGCGCCGACCACCACCACGTCGAACTTGTGATCGATGAATTCATACGTCGCCATGGGATCAGCCGCCTCCCAGCGCGACCTTGAGGATTGACATGATGGCCAGCGCGCCGGCCAGGCCGCAGACGAACAGGTTGGCCAGCAGGCAGGCCGCCTTGTTCAGGTGCGAATAGACATAGTCTTCGATGACCACGCGCAGGCCCGATTGCATGTGCATGAAGCTGATGCCCAGGCTGAGGATCGTCAGGGTGGCGTTGAGCGGGCTTCCGATCCACGCCGCCGCTTCGTAATAGTCCATGCGGGCCAGCAGGATCACGCTGTAGGCGGCCCACAGGCTGAGCGGGATCAGCGCCACGGCGGCGACGCGTTCCGAGAGCCAGTGGCCGACGCCGTGCTTGGCCGAGCCCAGCCCGCGCGCGGTGGAGAGAGGGGTGCGGTAGCTCATCTCAGAGCGCTCCGATCTGGAAGGCGATCGCCCAGGCCGCGAGCGTCGCGGCGATGGTGAACCCGAACACCGCCCAGGCCGACGAGGTGGCCTTCTTCACGTCCAGGGCATAGCCGAAGTCCCACACCAGGTGCCGGACGCCGTTGGCCAGGTGGTAGAACAGCGACAGGGTCATGCCGAACATCACGAACTTGCCGAGCGGCGAGCCCAGCAGCGCCATGAAGGTGGCGTAGGGCTCGGGGCCGGCGGCCAGCGAGATCGCCCAGGCCGCCGCGATCAGCCCGCCCAGGTAAAGCCCGACGCCGGTGACCCGGTGCAGGATGGAGGTGAGCATGGTCACATGCCAGCGCCACACCTGAAGGTGCGGGGACATGGGCCGGTCGGCGGGACCGCGTGGAACTGTCGTCATCGAAGCGCCGTCGCCTCCCCCAAAGCTTGCAGCCCCGCCGCTTTTAAGCGTCGCGCGGGGGGTGTCAACGAACGGCCGGACCGGGAAGGGTCCACCATGCGAAAACCATCCTAGTCACGGGGCCGAGGCGTCGCAGAGATCTCGCCCATGACCCGTCCATCGTTTCGTAATCGCCGAAGTCCCACGTCTTGCCGCTTGGGCGCAATGCGCGATCAGGGTAGGTTTCCTTCGCGAAAGGCGAAGGATGCGCTTCGATCTCACGGACCTGAGGCTGTTCTGCGACGTGGTCGACGCCGGCTCAATCACCGGTGGCGCGGAGCGGAGTTCGCTGGCGCTCGCGGCGGCGTCCACCCGCATCCGCAACATGGAAGCTTTGCTGGGCGCCGGGCTGTTCACCCGCTCTCGCCAGGGGGTCACGCCGACCGCGGCGGGCCGCACGCTGCTGAAGCACGCCCGCGCCATCCTGGCGCAGGCGGCGCGCATGCGGGAGGATCTCTCGGCGTTCGCCGGCGGGCTGTCTGGCGAGGTGCGGCTGCTGGCCAATACCAATGCGCTGACCGAGTTCCTGCCCGAGGCGCTCAGCGCCTTCCTGGCCGCGCACCCCCATGTCAGCGTCGACCTGGAAGAGCGGCTGTCCGACGAGATCGTCGGCCTGATCGCCGAGGGGGTGGGGGACGTGGGCATCGTGGCCGGCACGGTCGATGTGGGAGCGCTCCAGACCTATCCGTTCCGCTCGGACCGGTTCGTCGTAGCCGCGGCGCGAGACCATCCGCTGGCGGGGCGCGGATCGGTCGCTTTCGCCGAGGTGCTGGAATACGACGTCGTCGGGCTCGAGAGGTCCAGCTCTCTGCAGCGGTTCCTCACCGCCAAGGCGGCGCGCGAAGGCCGCCCCCTGCGCGCCCGTATCCAGCTCCGCAGTTTCGACGCGGTGTGCCGGATGGTCGAGGCGGGCGTGGGGGTCGGCGTCGTGCCGCAGACCACGGCCGCGCGGGCGGCCCGGAGCATGGACCTGGCCGTTATCGAGTTGACCGACGATTGGGCCCTGCGCGAGCTGACCATCGTGGTGCGCGCCGCGGACGAACTGCGCCCCTATGCGCGGGAGCTGGTGGAGAGCCTGCGGGCGTAGATTCCCGGTCCCCTTGGCGCGGGGACCCTGCTCAAACGTCTTCCAGCCAGTTTGCAGACCGCATCTCCTGGAGGCGCGAAGCGGTGCGCTCGAACTCGAAGGCGCCGTCGCCTTCAGGGTAGAGTTTCGTCGGCTCGGCTTCGGAGAGGACGATCAGATGGGTCCGGGCCTCGTAGAGCGCGTCGATCAGGATCACCAGGCGCCGGGCCTCCTCGCGCCGGTTCGCGCCGAGCTTGGGAAGGCCATCCAGGAACACCGTATGGAAGCGCTGGGCGACGGCGATGTAGTCATTGGGTCCCAGAGCCACCGAGCAAAGGCTGGCGAAACTGGCGCGGAGCAGCCCGCCGGCCGCATGCGGGAAGTGCACCTTGCGGCCCAGCACCTCGACGGTCTCGCCGCTCTCCTCGTCCGGCCCCAGCATCTCGCGCCAGAGGCCGTCGAAGTGGCGCTCGTTGTCCGGATCGACGGGCGCGAACCAGGCGCCCGCCGCGCGGATGCGGTCCAGCCGGTAGTCGTGCGGCCCCGCGATACTGACCACCTCCACCTTGGTCTTGAGCAGGTCGATGAACGGAAGGAAGAGCTGGCGGTTGATGCCGTTCCTGTAGAGCTCGTCCGGCAACCGGTTGGAGGTCGCCACCAAGGTGACGCCGCGGGCGAACAGCGCGTCGAACAGGCGGCCCAGGATCATGGCGTCGGCGATGTCGGTGACCTGGAACTCGTCGAAGCACAGCAGGCTGGCCTCGCCGGCGACATAGTCGGCGACCGGCGGGATCGGGTCGTCGCCCTTGTGCTGCCCGAACTTCGCCTTGCGGGCGGCCACGTCGCCCTTGCGCCAGGCGTCGATCAGCCGGTGGATCTGGCCCATGAACACATGGAAGTGCGTACGCCGCTTCGAACGCCCGCCAACCGTCTCGAAGAACAGGTCCATCAGCATGGACTTGCCGCGGCCGACGGGCCCGACCAGGTAGACGCCCCGCTGACCCTGCGGCTTGTGGAACAGTTTGCGCAGGCCGTTCGGAGGGGCCGCCGCCGCCAGCTCGGCCTCCAGCCGCACCAGGGGCGCCAGGGCTGCGGCCTGCGCGGGATCGCGCCGGATCGAGCCGTGGCGGACCCGGGCGTCGTACGCGGCTTGCAGGGCTGAGGCCATGAGCCCCGCCTAGCGGCGCGAACGCCGAAGCGCAAGGAACGGGCGGCGGCGCCACGCGGTTGATGCCGGCAACCCAGGGAGATCCGACATGGCTGAGCCCAAGGATGGCGCCCCCTCTCGCGGCGAGGCCGAGACGCAGCAAGGCTGGCCCGGGAGCCCTGGCGCGGCAGACCGGAAAAGCGGCGCGCCCGCCAACGTCGATGCCCATAAGCTGGGGCAACCCGATAACCCGCAGGCCGACTGGGGCGAGGCGATGGGCGAAGGCGCCGTGTTCTCGTCCAACCACACGAGGCGGGGCGAGCCGACCGAGGCCACGCGAGGCCAGGGCGCGAAGACCCGCGCGGCGAACAAGGACATCGTGAGCCGCCGCAGCTAGGTGGCCGCCCCGTGCTCGCAACGTAGGGGCGCATTGCCTTTCGCTACGCGTCGCTGAAGCGTAACCTCCAGCGGCAAGTCTCTATCGCGGGGGTCCGTCGTGCAGATCGTCAACCACATGCTGAAGCCGGGTTGGTACAAGGCCTCCCCCAACCACGGGGGACCGCTGGAAAAGCCGAGCCTGCTGGTGATGCATTTCACCGCGAGCGGCGGACCGGGGGCCAGGAGCGACGCCGACTATTTCTTGAGGCCGGAGGCCAAGGCTGCGGCCCACATCGTGGTCGGACACGACGGCGCCATCCTCCAGGTCGTGCCCTTCAATGTGAAGGCGTGGCACGCCGGCAAGTCGGTGTGGCGGGGGGTGAGCAACTGCAACGACTTCTCGATCGGCATCGAGGTGGTCAATTGGGGGAAGCTGGTCCGCACCGAGGACGGGCAGGTCCGCAGTTGGGCGGGGCGGAGCGTCGAGGCGAGCTCGGCCGTGGAGCTGACGCACAAGCACGAGACGGCGCCTTGCCTTTGGCAGGTCTACGACGAGGTCCAGCTGAAGGCGGTGACCGAGGTCACGCGGCTGATCCTGGCGGCCTATCCCACGATCAAGGAGATCGTCGGCCACGAGGATATCGCGCCGCATCGGAAGACCGATCCGGGGCCGGCCTTCCCCATGAGCCGCTTCACCTCGCTGGTGGGCGGCCGGGGAGATGCGCCCCACCTGACCCGCAATGTGATCGCGACGCGGCTGAACGCCCGCGGCGGGCCGGGAACCCAGTTCGACGTGCTGGGCGTGTTCGCCAAGGGCGCGAAGCTCGACGTGCTCTATGACAGCCCCGGCCCCTGGGCGCAGGTGGAAGGCAATCTGGACGACGGGACCAAGGTGGTGGCGTGGGTCGCCGACCAGTTCCTGGCCTGACGGTTCAGCTCATCGTGGGGATGACGAAGGCGGAGTCTTCGAGGGCGCCGTCGGGCCAACGGGCGGTGATGGTCTTGGTCTTGGTGTAGAAGCGGACGCCTTCCATGCCGTGCTGGTTGGCGTCGCCGAAGGCGGAGCGTTTCCAGCCGCCGAAGGAGTGGTAGGCGACGGGGACGGGGATGGGGACG
>DASVNS010000054.1:0-3436 GCA_036383735.1 Phenylobacterium sp.
CAGGTGCTGCCGTTTCCGGGGCCGTTTCCGGCGTACGACGCCTACATGTACTGGCATGCCAGCATGGACAACGACCCTGCGAACCGGTGGCTGCGCGAGTTGGTGCTTCGCTCGTTTCAGAATTGACCCGCCGCCGGCCGTTCGGTGTCTCCGTCTGGGGGTTCACTCCACTGACGATGGAGGCCGTCCTTTGAGGACTTGTCTCCAATTCGCGGCCCCTTCGCCGGAGAGGCTTCGCCACGATCGCGTCCGCGGCCGCCAAGCTGACAATTCCCGGCTGACAAGGTTTCGCAAGTTTGATTATGTGCCATAACTATCTGGGGGAAATGCATCGGACAGAAGCGACGCGAGGTCGCCGTCCGGCTCAGAAAAGGGGGGGCGCGATGCTTCAGCAGGGCCTGGACGCGGGCGTCGTGCGGACGGTGGTCCGCCGGCTGGACGAGTGGAATGGCGTCGCCAACGGCGTCTTCGAGAACCTGACGGTCGACGCCAGCCACGACGGTTTCGAGGGCGTGCTGGACGTGCGCAGGTTCGGCGGGCTCGACCTGTCGCGCATCGCCTCCAGCTCGGCTGTCGTGCGCCGCCTTCGGCCGTCCAGCAGTCGTGAGCACGCCCGCTACTTCAAGCTCCACATCCAGGAAAGCGGTTCCAGCCTGAACATCCAGGACGGGCATGAGGCGGTGCTGGGCCCGGGCGACCTGATGCTGTGCGATTCCTCGCGCCCCTACAGCATCCGCTTCGACGCCCCCAACCGCATGCTGGTCCTGCGACTGCCGGAGGATCGGATCGCCACGCGGTTCGAGGACCCGGACGCCCTGGTCGGTCGGCGGATGGGCGTGGAGAGTCTGGGCGCCTCGCTGCTCTCGGCCTTCGTCCACAATCTCTGGACGGCGCCGGCCGCGAACGACGAGGACGACTGCGAAGGTCTGTTGCTGGACGCCGCCCTCAACCTGCTGGCCGCCGCTCAGGGCCTTGCAGCGCCGGGCGAACCGCAGGCCTCGGGCGTGAAGCAGCGCATCCGTCGCTTCGTGGACGAGAACCTCCGCGACCCCGAGCTCAGCGTCGGCGGCGTCGCCCGCGCCCTGGGCGTCAGCCCGCGTTATGTGCAGATGGCGTTCGCCGACCAGGCCACCACGCCGCTGGCCTACATCCGCCGCAAGCGCCTGCAGCTGGCCGCCCAGCACCTGCGCCGCTACGGCCTCGGCTGCAGCATCACCGAGCTGTCGTTCAGCCTGGGCTTCAACGATCTCAGCCACTTCAGCCGCGCCTTCAAGGCCCGCTATGGCGTGGGCCCACGAGGCTATCGGGCCGCCTAGGGCCCGGAGAAAACCGCACTTTCTTCGCGACTGTGAAAGTCGACTTCGCGTCTGGCCAAGCACGGCCGCGCCGCAAGTGCTCTCCTCCACGCCAACGAGAATATCGAGGGGGAGGTTATCCGATGGCTCACAAGGTGTCGTGGAAGCATGCGCTGGTCGCCGTATCGGCCTTGACGGCGATGGCCCCAGGGGCCGCCTTCGCACAGACGGGGGTCGAGGAAGTGGTGGTCACCGCCCAGAAGCGGACCGAGAATCTCCAGGACGTGCCGATCACCATCTCGGCCTTCACCGCCAGCGCGCTGCAGGAGCGGGCGGTCGGCAACGTCGCCCAGCTCTCGAACCTGGCCCCGAACGTCAACCTGGACGCCGGCACGCCGTTCTCGGGCTCGCCATCGGTGCTGTCGGCGTTCGTCCGCGGCATCGGGTCGGACGACTTCGCCTTCAACATCGATCCCGGCGTCGGCATCTATCTGGACGGGGTCTATCTGGCCCGCACCGTGGGGGCCAACCAGGACCTGCTGGACGTCGAGCGGGTCGAGATCCTGAAGGGTCCGCAGGGCACGCTGTTCGGCCGCAACACCATCGGCGGCGCGATCTCGATCGTCACGCGCGACCCCGGCGACCAGTTCAAGTTCACCGGCGACGTGACGGCCGGCAGCTACAAGCTGCTCCAGGCGCGCGGCAGCGCCGACGTGCCGTTGGGCGAGAACCTGGCCGCCGCCATCACCTTCGGCGTCAAGAGCCGCGACGGCGTCGTGAAGCGCGTCCCGTTCGACGATCCGCGAGCCCGCAACAGCACGTCCTTCACGGCGTTTCCGTCGTCGGGCTACGACACGGCTTCCCGCGAAGGCGGCGAGAACGGCTGGAACCTGCGCGGCAAGCTCAAGTGGAGCGGCGACGCCACCAAGGTCGTGGTGACGGGCGACTACACCCGCGAGGACAGCAGCGGCCTGGCCAACACCCTGCTCGCCACGACCGAGTTCGTCCCCGGCAACTTCGCCGGCACAACCAATCTGCCGGGAACCGCCTTCGATCCGACCGGCACGACCGGATTCCTGTTCGCCGGCCTGTACAATTTCTGCATCGGCTCGACGCCGACCCAGATCGCCGCCCGCAACGCCCAGGCCCTCTGCGGCGTGCGAGGCACTCAGTTCAGCCCCGGTCTGCGCGTGCCGGCGCTGGCGAGCGTCAACGTCGACGGCAATCCGAACAACGACGTGCTGCCCTTCGACAACCGCTTCGTCAGCGGCGACCGGGACCGCAGCTACGCCACCGGCAACAGCTTCTCAAAGATGAGCAACTGGGGTGTGGCGGCCACGGTCGAGCACAGCCTGGCCGACGACATCACCGTGAAGTCGATCAGCGCCTACCGCGACCTGAGCTGGCGCAGCGGCATGGACGCCGACGGCTCACCGCTGAACGTGGCGCAGCTCAGTTTCGACATGCAGCAGTGGCAGGTCAGCCAGGAGGTCCAGGTCCTGGGCTCCGCCTTCGAGGACAAGCTGCACTACGTGCTGGGCGGCTACTACTTCAAGGAGAAGGGCAGCCTGCACGACTACGTCACCTTCGACGAAGGCCTGCTGCAGGTGGACGGCCCCAACGAGCTGAAGACCGAGAACTACGCCGTGTTCGGCCAGATCGACTGGCGGCTCAACGAGCTGATCGGCGTGACCGTCGGCGGCCGCTACACCAAGGAGAAGAAGGACTTCGAAGGCGGCCAGCAGGATCTCAACGGCCTGAACTACAAGCTGTTCGGCTGCTCCGACGCGAACGGGAACATCACCCCAGGCGGGGCCTTTCCGCTGGCGCCCGTCCTCTGCCAGCCGGCCCTGGGCTATCCGAACCCCGCGAACCCCGTGCAGGTCTATGTGCCGGGCGTGAACCACAAGGCGTTCAGCGACGTCTCGCCCAAGGTCGGCGTGCAGCTGCACCCCAGCGACGATGTCATGGTCTTCGCCAGCTGGTCCAAGGGCTACAAGACCGGCGGCTGGACCACTCGCCTGAGCAACCCGCAGCCGACCGCTCCTGACTTCGACGAGGAGAAGGCGACCACCTGGGAGGCGGGCTTCAAGACACGGCTGTTCGACCGGCGGCTGCAGCTCAACGGCGCGGTGTTCACC
>DASVNS010000055.1:0-11272 GCA_036383735.1 Phenylobacterium sp.
GCGGCGTCCGGGTTCCTGAAGCCGGCGCTGGGACGGCCGAACCTGCGGCTCGAGACCTCCGCCCACGTCGAGAAGATCCTGATCGAGGACGGCCGCGCCGTGGGCGTGCGCTGGAGCCGGGGTGGCGCGACCTTCGAAACCCGGGCCCGCGACGGCGTCGTGCTGGCGGGCGGGGCGGTGGGCACGCCGCACCTGCTGGAGCTGTCGGGCGTGGGCGATGGGGATCGGCTGGCGGCCCTGGGCGTGACCACCGCCCGCCACCTGCCCGGCGTGGGCGAGAACCTGCAGGACCATCTGCAGATCCGCCCGATCTTCGAGGTCTCGGGCGTGCCGACCATGAACGCCCTCTACAAGTCGTGGTGGCGCAGGCCGCTGATGGCGCTGGAGTATGCGGCGTTCCGGAGCGGGCCGATGTCGATGGCGCCGTCGCAGATGGGCGCCTTCGCGCGCTCCTCGCCCGAGCATGCGACGCCCAACCTGCAGTTCCATGTCCAGCCGCTGTCGCTCGACAAGTTCGGCGAGCCGCTGCACGCCTTCCCGGCGATCACCATCAGCGTCTGCAACCTTCGCCCGACCAGCCGCGGTGCGATCCATGCCACGCGCCCGGACTCGCGGGCGGCGCCGGCCATCCAGCCCAACTATCTCGCCACGCCCGAGGACCAGCGGGTGGCGGTGGAATCGCTGCGGCTTGTCCGGAGGATCGCCGGGGAGGCCCCCCTGCAGCGCTATGGCGCGCGGGAACGGGGGCCAAGCGCCCAGGCGACGACGGACGACGAGATTCTCGCCTCGGTTCGCGAGCTCAGCACGACGATCTTCCACCCGGCGGGGACGGCGAAGATGGGGCTGGAGTCGGATCCGTTCGCCGTCGTCGATGCGCGCCTGCGCGTCCACGGGGTCGGGGGCTTGCGCATCGCCGACGCCTCGGTGATGCCGGCGATCACCTCGGGCAACACGAACTCGCCCACGATGATGATCGCCGAGAAGGCGGCGCGGATGATTGCCGAAGATCGCGCCGTGTAATTGCCGCGGCGCGCCCCCCGGATGGGTCCGGCGACTACCGTAGTTTCCCGTAGGGGACTTTCCGGGATTTCGGAGAACGAGGTTTGTCTCCAGGTTCGGCCGCCCGCCCTTGCGGCATCCGCCTGTCTCACGAAAGCCGATCATAGACGCCATGACGCCCACGGCTGTTCATGTCATCGACGACGACGAGGCGGTGCGCGACTCGCTCGCGGTCCTGCTCGAGACCCGTGGCTTCGAGGTGGCGACCTACGGCAGCGTGGAAGCGTTCCTGGACGACGCGCCGAGCGTGACCGGCGGCTGCGTGGTGACGGACGTCCAGATGCCCGCCATGAACGGCCTGCAACTGCTGCGGGCCTTCAGAAGGCTGAACGCATGCGTGCCGGTGCTGGTGGTGACGGCGCGGAGCGGTCGGGCGCTGGCGGCGGAAGCGATGGCCGAAGGCGCGCGGGCGGTAATCGAAAAGCCGTTCTCGCCCGACGCCTTCGTCGCGGCAGTCGAAACGGCGATCCGGGACGCCTCGCCAAGGTCAAGCTGAAGCCGACTCAATGGCCATCCGGACCAGATCGGACAGGCTGTCGGCGCCCATCTTCATCATCAGGTTCGCACGATAGGCCTCCACGGTGCGCGGGCTGATGCCGAGTTCCCGCGCGATCTCCTTGTTGGAGTGTCCCTTCACCACGCCGTCCAGCACCTCATGCTCGCGCGCCGACAGGCCGGACACCCGCTCGGCCGCCTCGTTGCGGCGACTGTCGCGTTCGGTGCGCAACTCGAGCTGGGTTATGGCCTGCCGAACCGCAGCGATGATCGTCTCGGCGGAATATGGCTTCTCGATCAGGTCCAGCGCGCCGTTCTTCAGCGCCTCGACGGCGGTCGGTACGTCGGCCTCACCGGTCAGCACGATCACCGGAAACTGCGGCAGGCGATCGCTGAGCTGCTTCAGGAGATCGAGGCCGCTCACCTCGGGCATGCAAACGTCTGTGACGACGCAACCGCTGGGCATCGTATCCAGACCCGTCAGGAACTCGCGCGCCGAGGCGTGGGCGATCACCGAGAAGCCGGCCGTCCCCAACAGCGTGGCCAGTGAATCGCGCACCGCGTCATCATCGTCGATGACGTGAACCGTCCCCTCATGCCGCATGGCCAGCCTCCCCGCCCCAGCGCCTCAATGTGAAATGGAACGTGGCTCCGCCCTCGGCATTGCTTTCCATCCACATCCGTCCCCCGTGCCGTTCGACGATGCTGCGTGAGATCGAAAGCCCGACGCCCATGCCGTCGGCCTTGCCGGTGACGAACGGCTGGAACAGCCGGTCCGCCACCTCAGGGGACACGCCCGGACCAGTGTCGGCCACGCTGAGCTGGACGAAGCCGGAATCGGCCGCGCGGCTGCTGATCTTCAGCTCTCGAAGGGGGCAGGCGGCCATGGCCTCGACCGAATTGCGCACCAAGTTCAGGATCACCTGCTGCACCTGGCCTCGGTCGCCCAGGACCCTGTCGGCGGTCCGGTCGAAATCATAGCGAATGGCCAGACCGTCCGACGCTGTCGCGGCGCGCGCCACGTCTACGGCTTCCTGCACCATGCTGGCGGCCGACTCTTCCCCGGCGGTCAACGCGCCCGAGTCCAGGCCGGTGCGTACGCGGCCGACGATCTGGCTCGCCCGGATGGCCTGGTCGCCAGCTTTGCGCATCAGCTCGCTCACGCGAGCCGCTGGAACTTCGTCGCGGGCCATCAGCTGCTGGGCGGCGTTCAGGTAGTTGGCGATGGCCGTCAACGGCTGGTTCAGCTCGTGGGCCAGCGAGCCGGCCATCTCGCCGACGGCGTTCAGCCGCGCCACCTGAACCATCTTGCGCTGCAACTCGGCCAGATGCTGCGCATGGGCTTCCGCACGCGCGCGCCACCGCCTACGCGCCGCCCCAGCGACCGCGAATATCAAGGCGAAGGCGGAATAGACCGGGATCGTCATGGGATGCACAGCCGTGACGTCGCCTTCCAGCGCCCAGAGGCCGACGGCGAAGCCGACCGCAGCCACCACGATCGTAGGCCAGAAACCGCCAATCAGGGCCGCCAGGATCATCCCGGGCAGGGCCATGATGAGCGGCAGGGTCGAGCCAAGCGCAGGTTGAAGTGCGAGGCGCGTGAGTGCGACCAGGCTGCCCAGCCCGGCGGCAAGAACAAACGTCAGCGCCCGCATCCGCCTCGGTGCGGATGTGATCGGCGACGGAACTCGCACGGGCTTTCGGCCCCCTTCAACTCAACCGTACCAACCTTACGCCCCAAAACGGAACTGACAATCCACGATTGATCTTGGCGCTCAATTCTCGGGGTGCGGGCACGCGTTAGTAGACGGCCACCGTTCGAATACTTCCCCCCGCGCCCTTCCACGCCCGGCGAGTCACCAGTTGGAACGGGCGGGTGGCGATCTCCTTTCCGACCTCGGCGACGCGATGATGATGCTCTCGCCTCGGCCGCATGGCAGGCCTCCAGCGCGGGCGTCATCCGTCAATTGGACGAGATGAGCCGCTAGATCGTCAGAAATTGTCGTCAGATCGGCGAATTTGGATCAACGGGCCTCCCATCGCGTCACAATGACCCGATCAACCCGGCTCGCCAACCTTGATCGCCGCAGGGTGAATGGCGGTAAGTTAGGCCGATGCATACCTTGCGCGCCCGTATCCTAAGTCACCTTGCCGCCTTCGAACGCGTGACCATCGCGACCGAGGGGCGCCGGCGCGCGGCGGTGGCCATCGTGCTGTCGCCGACGCCGGAAGGCCCTGCCTTCCTCCTCACGCGCCGCGCGCTGCACATGCGCCGCGGCGCCGGGAACTACGCCTTGCCCGGCGGCAACGTCGATCCGGGTGAGGACGCCATCGACACGGCGCGGCGCGAAACCGATGAGGAGCTGGGCGTGAAGCTGCCTCGCGACGCGGCGCTGGGTCTCCTGGACGACTTCGTCACCCTCGGCGGCCATGTGGTGACGCCGGTGGTGTTTTGGACGCCCGAGCCGGTCACCGTCACACCCAATCCGCAGGAGGTGCACGAAGCCTGGCTAGCCCCGCTCGCCGACCTTGACCATCCCCAGGCGCCGCGGCGCGTGCGACATCCCGACGGCGGACCCGCGATCTTGCGCATGTTCGTCCTTGGCAGCTGGGTGAACCCGCCGACGGCGGCCTGGCTCTATCAGTTCCGGGAGGTCTGCCTGCACGGCCGCCCCTGCCGCACCGACGACATCGGCCAACCGGGCTGGACGGCGCGCTGAGTGAGCGCGGGAGCCCGCCGTCGCCCCTGGCTGCACGGAGTTCTTGTTGGCCAGGGCGGCGGGAAGCTGGTTTCGTGGCGACCTGACGCCGGAGCCGCCCGATGGCCTACGACCGCGACAACCGCCCGGACCTTTCGGCCTATTGGATGCCGTTCACCGCCAATCGACAGTTCAAGGCGGCGCCACGCCTCCTCGTTTCGGCCAGTGGCATGCACTACCGCGCCGACGACGGCCGCGAGGTGCTGGACGGCACGTCCGGCCTCTGGTGCGTCAATGCCGGCCACGCGCGCCCCGAGATCGCGGCAGCGGTGAGCCAGCAACTGATGACGCTGGACTACGCCCCGTCGTTCCAGATGGGCCACCCGATCGCCTTCGACTTCGCCGCCGCGCTGGCCCAGGTTGCGCCGGAGGGCCTGGGCCGCGTCTTCTTCACCAACTCGGGGTCGGAGTCGGTGGACACCGCGCTGAAGATCGCCTTCGCCTACCACCGCGTTCGCGGCCAGGGTCAGCGGACCCGGATCGTGGGCCGGGAAAAGGGCTACCATGGCGTCGGCTTCGGCGGCATTTCGGCGGGCGGGCTGGTGAACAACCGGCGTGTCTATCCCCTGCTTCCAGCCGACCACCTTCGCCACACCCACGATCCCGCCCGTAACGCCTACTCCCGTGGCCTGCCCGCCTATGGGGCCGAGCTCGCGGCAGATCTGGAGAGCCTGATCGCCCTGCACGGCGCCGAGACCCTGGCCGCCGTGATCGTCGAGCCGGTGGCCGGTTCGGCGGGTGTCCTGCCGCCGCCCGTGGGGTACCTGGAGCGGTTGCGCGCCATTTGCGATGCGCATGGCATCCTGCTGATCTTCGACGAGGTGATCACGGGCTTCGGCCGCCTGGGCCGGCCGTTCGCCAGCCAGTACTTCGGCGTCACGCCCGACCTGATGACCACGGCCAAAGGGATCACCAACGGCGTCGTGCCGATGGGCGCGGTGTTCGCCCGGCGCGAGGTGCATGACGCGGTTGTCGAGGGCTCGGGGACCGCCATGGAGTTCTTTCATGGCTACACCTCCTCGGGTCATCCGGTGGCCTGCGCCGCGGGCCTGGCGACGCTGGACATCTATCGCCGTGAGGGCCTGTTCACGCGGGCCGCCGAACTGGCGGAGACATGGGCAGATGCGGTCCACGGGCTCCGGGACCTGTCCCTGGTCACCGACATCCGCAATCTCGGCCTCATGGCCGGCATCGACCTGGAGCCGAAGCCGGACGCCCCGGGCGCCCGCGGCTATGCGGCGATGGTGGCGGCGTTCGAGGCGGGGATCCTGATCCGCGCGACCGGAGATACCCTGGCCCTGTCGCCGCCGCTGATCGTCAGCGACATGCAGATCGATCAGCTGGTCTCGACCGTACGCGAGGTCATTTCGAAGCTCGACTGACCGCCTGGGCGATGGCCGCCACCAGCGGAGAGCGCGGCAGCTCACGGCCGTCCAGGCGGGCGACCGGCCGCACCCCCACCAGGCTGTTGGTGATGAACATCGGTGCGCCGGCGAGTCGGCCCAGGTTGGCGTAGACTTCCTGCACGGGCACGCCCAGGGCATGGCAGGCGGCGATCACCTGCCGGCGCATGATGCCGTCGAGGACCCCGCAGTCGAGGGCGGGGGTGAACACCTCCTCGTGTCGCACCCAGAACAGGTTGGCGGCTGCGGCGCAGGCCACTTCGCCCGCCGTGTTCAGCATCAGCGCCTCGTCGGCGCCCGCCGCGCGGGCCTCGGCGCGCGCCAGCACGTTGTCGAGATAGGAGAGGCTCTTCACGCGAGACGTCGGCGAGCGGTCGTTGCGGCGCACCTTCGCCACCGCCAGCGTCGTCGACTCCGTAGCCGGGCGGGCCGCCGCGGCCGTGGCGGTCAGGCGAGGCTCAGGCGTCGCCGGCGGGTCGAGGCCGCGGTCGCCGGAGCCTGCGGTCCAGTTCACCCGGACGGCGGCGCGCAGCGGGCTTCCCGCTGCGTCCAGCGCCACCAGCGCCGCGATCCGCAGCCGCTCACGGTCGGGCAAGGGCAGGCCCAGCACCCGGCATCCGCGCTCGAGACGCTCCAGATGGGCGTCCCAGTGCACCAGCGCCTCGTCGGCCCACAGCACCGTTTCGAACAGGCCGTGGCCGAGCGTGAAGCCGCGGTCGTCGAGGGGGATTTCGGTCATGGTGCGTCCATCAGCGCCCGCAGGATGGCGCCGATCTTGGCCGTGGTCTCGGCGACTTCGGCGGTGGGATCGCTATCGGCCACGATGCCGCCGCCGGCGCGCGCTTCGAAGGCCCAACCCGCCGCATCTTCAGTCAGGGCGACCGTGCGGATCAGGACGCTGGCCTCCAGCGCGCTGTCGTGCCCGGCCCAGAACAGACTGCCGCAGTAGGGGCCGCGCGGCGGCTCGTAGTCGGCGATCACCTGCATGGCTTGCAGCTTCGGCGCGCCGGTGACCGAGCCGGGCGGGAAAGCGGCGACGAACGCGTCCCAGGCGTCGCGATCGGGCCGCAGCCGCGCCCGGACGCGGGAGACCAGATGATGCACGTTGGCGTAGCTCTCCAGGCCCCAGAGTTCGGGAACCTCGACCGTACCGGGGACCGAGACCCGCGCCAGGTCGTTGCGCATCAGGTCGACGATCATCAGGTTCTCGGCGCGGTCCTTCTGGCTGGACAACAACTCGGCGGCCAGCGCCGCATCGAGGGCCGGATCGGCGGCGCGGGGCCGCGTGCCCTTGATCGGGCGGGTCTCGGCCCACAGGCCATCGATCTCGGCGCGCACGGACAGGAACCGTTCGGGCGAATTCGACACCAGCGCGCGGCCGGCAAGATTGAGGAATGCGGCATAGCCCGCGGGGCTCTGCCGGGCCAGCCGCGCGAACACGTCGAACGGAGCGGCGTCCGCGGCCAGCCGCCCGCGCCAGGGCCGCGCCAGATTGGCCTGGAAGATCTCGCCCGCCGCGATCCGCTGAACGGTCGCGGCGACGGCGGCGGCGTGCGCGTCATCCGGCGTCGCCACCGCGAGTTCGGCCGCCAGCACCTTAACGGAGGCAGGGCGGCGCGGCAGGTCGAGCCAGCTCAGGGCGAAATCGGCGGCCACGCCGGCAGCCTGCGGATCGCGGCCTCGGCCCACGGCGATGACGCGCCGCTGACCGGCGTGGAACGCCAGCAGCGACGGATAGCGCAACAGGGTCAGGTCGGGCCAACCGCCGCCGCGCGCCTGCGGCGCGGTCGGCTCCAGCTGGGCGGAAAACTCGTAGGCGGCCAAGCCTACGACCCCGCCTTGGAACGGCGGCCCCTCTGGCAAAATCTCCCCGGGTCCCAGCAGCGCGTGCAGATCGCGGCCGGCCGCCACGACCGTGTCGGGCTGGCGCAGCACGTACGACCAATTCTCCGACCCCGACAGCAGCACGCAGGCGTGGACCTCGTCGCCAAACGCCGAAGCCACATCGACCGGGTCGACCCAGGTCGCCGTGCGCAGAGCCACGCAGGCGAGCGCTTTCGCTGTCAGGTCAGGGGCGGCGGGGCTCCACACGCGCGGGCCTATAGCGCATCGACGCGCCATTGGCCCGCGGTCTGGACGATGACGCAGCCGAACCCTTTTAGAACGTCTGTCCGAACTTCAGCCCGATGGTCCGTGGCCGGATCGGGATCGCGTAGACCCGGGTGCAGGTCGCAGCCGCGCACTGGACGAACCGATCCAACTGGCCGTCGTCGTCGAACAGGTTCTTCACGTAGGCCTCGATACGCCAATTGTCCCGGTTCAAGCCGGCCGAGAAGTCCAGCGTCGTCGAAGTCGGCACCTTGCCGACGACGGAGCGATCCAAGGACTTCAGGTCGGGGAAGGCCGAGCTGGTGTGCACGAGCGAACCCTGTGCGTGAGCTTCCATGTCGCCGAGCGTCCATTCGTATCGGGCGGTCAGATTGGCCTTGAACTTGGGGGTCACCGGGAGCGACGTTCCCTTGAGCGCCTCGGGCGGATTTGGCGCGGGCGGGTAGTCTTCCGCCAACTTGGCGTCGGTGTAGGCGGCTGAGCCGACCAGGGTGAAACCGTCGGCGACCAGCCAGTTTATGTCGGTCTCGACGCCTTTCATCTTCGCCTTGCCGGCATTCTGAATCTCGGTAAGGCCGTTGGCGCCAAGGAACGAGAACTGGAAGTCGTTCCACTTCTCGTAGAAGAGCGCGCCGTTCCAGCGCAGTCGGTTGCCCATCCAGCTCGTCTTCCAACCCACCTCGTGGTTCTTGAGGTAGTCGGCCTTATAGGGCGGCAGCGTCCCGCGCCGGTTGATCCCGCCGGGCCGGAATCCGGTCGACAGCGTGGCATAGACCATCTTGTCGTCGTCGAACTTGTAGGTGGCGTTGATCCGGTAGGTGTGGCCGTCACCCCTGGTGGTCTTGTCCACGTTTGTGCAGGGCGCTCCCTCGACGATCGGGGGCCCGAAACAGGCCACCTCCCCAGTACTCGACGAATAGCCCGAGCTCAGGCCGAAGAAGCCCTCGAGAGAGTTCCTGTACTTGAAGAAGCGGATGCCGCCGGTGAGCGATAGCTTGTCCGTGACGTCGAAGGTGGCGTCGGCGAAGGCGGCGTAGTCGCGATCGGTCCGGAGTTGCTTGGTCAGCCACAGGGTGTCCGGCCAATTGGTGATCTCAAGGCCCTGGGCCAGGTTGTCGATCCTGTAGCGCTCCTGGATGTTGTCGGTCTGGCGCTGATAGAACAGGCCGGCCACCACCTTGAAGCGGTTCTCGGCCGGGCTGGAGATGCGGAACTCATGGCTCTGCTTCTTGTAGTCGTGCTTGGTCTGGATGTACTGCGACGAGTTGGTCAGGTTTCCGGCGTCGTCGGTGATTAAGGCGCCGTACTCGAACAGCGTGTCGTAGAAGAAGCTGTAGTCCGAATAGTCGGCCTCTTGGTCCGTCCAGCGGCGCATGTAGGCCCCCGAATATACGACATCGAAGTTGCCCAACTGGCCTTCGATAGCGAGCGCGGCCTGGGCCCACTTATCGTCGGCCTGCTCGGGATAGAAGCGGCTGATCTTGTAGTCGCCAAGGGTGGGATCGGCAGCGAAGGCGCCGTCGGTCTCGGTGCGCTGCGCCATGACCTGGGGGGTCACGGTCCAGCTGTCGCCGAGGTCGATCTTGAGCGCGGCGCGGGCACCGTAGATGTCGACCTCGTTGTAGTCGTCCTCGACGAGGGCGTTGTTGTTGATCGTGATCGGACCGGTCGGAAAGGTCAGCGTGCCCGGCACGTTGTCGATGTAGCCGGCGTCGTGCTCGGCCCAGGCCACGAGGCGTACGGCGGCGCGTTCCCCCAGGGGCTGGTTCACGAAGCCTTCGGCGCCGTAGCCGAAGTCGCCGTGGGCGACCGAATTGACCTCCAGGTCGTAGCCGGCCTTGAAGCCCGAGGTGTCGGGCTTGTTGCTGATGATCCGGATCGTGCCCGCCTGTGAGCTCGCGCCGTAGAGTGTCCCCTGCGGCCCGGCCAGCACCTCGACCCGGGCAATGTCGTAGATATGAACATCCAGCGGCCCGACGATCGTCGTGACGGGCTGTTCGTCCAGGTACACGCCGACGCTGGGCAGCGGGCCCGAGTGGTTGTTGTTCTCGCCCGACGCGACACCGCGCATGTAGAACGTGGAATAGCCGGGCGCAGCCGTCTGGGCCGTGACGCTGGGCATGAACTTCACGTAGTCGTTGACGTCGTTGACCTGCAGCGCCTCCAGTCGTTCCGCGCCCAGCGCCTGGATGCTGATCGGCACGTCCTGCAGATTCTCGGACCGCTTCTGGGCGGTCACCACGACCTCTTGCAGCTCGGCATCGGAGACCTGGGCCAGGGCCGCGCCGGGAATACCGCTCAGCATGCTGGTGGCAAGCAGCCCCGCCGACCAGCGCGTGGCGCGCCTGAAGGCTCGTCTATCGTTCCTCATTGTAGTCCCCCCTCATTTTTGTGATCCCGATGCATGGCGAAGCGCCTCAGGTCCGGGGCGCCAGCGGGTAAGCGTCGAGTGTGGGTCCCAGCGCGGCCTTCAGCGGGCCAAGCCAGGGGTCGTAGTTGCGCCAATGGTCGGCGGCGTCGGTGAAGATCGGCCGGCGTACCTGCTCGGAGCTGGCGGTTCGCACGGCCCGGTCGTTCTCGTAGAACCTGAGGCAGGCCTCCTCGAAGGGAAGGCCGCAGTGGGCGAGCAGCGCGCGGGTCTCGGCTTCCGGATCGGACACCATGCGCTCGTAGATCACCCGGTGGACCCGCCCGGGCAGGACCGCATCGAAGTGGGCCATGTACGCGACGTAGGACGCGTAATAGCGGCCGATGTCGGCGAGGTCGTAGGTGAAGCCCTGGCCGCGGGCGAAATGCTGCTTGAACCCCGAGAACCCGCAGCCCAGCGGGTGGCGGCGCGCGTCGATGATCTTGGCGTTCGGCAGCGCCAGGTGGATCAGGCCGAGATGCGCCCAGTTGTTCGGCATCTTGTCGATAAACAACGGACGGCCCAGCTTCCGATGCACCTCCGCCCGGGCCAGGTACTCCTCGCCAAGCGCCGCCAGGTCGTGCGGCCCGAGCTCGGCCAACGCCTCCGGGTAGCGGCTCTCCGACCCCCTCTTCGCCTTGCCGCCGATCCGGCGGGCGAGCGCGGTGATATCGGGCAGTTCCTGAGTGCCCTCGACACGGCTGTGGCTGGCCAGGATCTGCTCCACCAGGGTCGAGCCGGCGCGCGGCAGGCCGACGATGAAGATCGGATCCGGCGCCGCGGCGCCCTGTGCTGCGCGGGCCGCGAAGAACGGCCGCGTGAACAGCGCCTTCGCCCGGCGCACCTGGTCGTCGGTGTCGTCGGCCTCGTAGTCGAGAGCCTGTCGGCGGAGCGCATTGCCGCGATCGTAGTGCCGGAACGAGGCCTCGTACTCGCCGGCGTCCTCGCGCGCCTTGCCCAGGGCGAATTCCAGGTGGAAGCGGTCGTCGTCGGAGAGGTCAGGTCGCTTGAGCTGGCCGTCCATGGCGGCCACGTCCGCC
>DASVNS010000056.1:0-5757 GCA_036383735.1 Phenylobacterium sp.
GATGGCCCAGGGCGAAATCTTCGTCTTCACCGACTGGGCCTACCGCTCGAAGATCAACTTCTTCCTCTACCGGTCGGCCGAGTTCAGCGACGACCGGCTGCTGGAAGGCGGCGTGCGCCTGGGCTACCGCGCCCCGGACCAGCGTTGGGAAGTGGCCGCCTTCGGCCGCAACATCACCAACGACCGCTCGCTGGAAGGCGGCATCGACTTCAACAACCTGACCGGCTTCGTGAACGACCCGCGCATCGTCGGCGTGGAAGTGAAGACGAAGTTCTAAAGATCAGCGTCGACTGAGACGTGGGGGCCGTCCGGAGCGATCCGGGCGGCCTTTTTTGAGTTCCCCCGCTTGTGGGGGAAAGCGGCGCGAAGTCCCGCAGGGACGAGTCGCCGATGGGGGGAGTGATACTCTTGGAACAACCTCCCCCATCGACCCTCTTGCTGCGCAATTCGGGCCACTTCCCCCGCTAAACGGGGGAAGACGCTATTCGCCGAGCGTGGCGAGGATTGTGCGGACGACGGAGTCCATGTCGCGGAAGCAGTCCTCCGCCGAGAAGCGCAACACCCGAACCCCGTGGTGTTTCAGGAACCCGTCCTTCCGAGCATCGCGCATCGGCTGGTCGCCCATGCTGTGGCCCAAGCCATCCACCTCGATCGCCAGCTTTTCCTGCACGCAGTAGAAGTCGAGGACATACGGATCGAACGGGTGCTGGCGGCGGAACTTGTAGCCCTCAAGCTGCCGGCCTTTGAGCTGTTCCCATAGCAACCGCTCTGGCGGTGACATCTCGCGCCGCAGCTCCTGCGCCCGTTCGGTGATGGTGGCCGGATCCGGTCGAGGCTCCATGAACCCGCCCACCACCTGCAGCACCGCCTCGCCGTAGTGGGCGAGCTTGGCTTCGCCGACGCCGTTCAGGCGGGCCAGGGCGGCGCGGGAGCCGGGCTTGGCGGCGGCGATCTCGGCCAGGGTGCGGTCGTGGAAGATGACGTAGGGCGGCACGTGCTGGGCCTTGGCCACGGACGCCCGCCAGGCTCGCAGCGCCTCGAACAGGCTACGATCGCTCTCGCCGACCACGGTGGCGTCCCGACCCTTCTTGCGGCCGCGGGTGGCGCGCGCTTCCGGGCCCTCGGGGGCCTTGCGCATGGCGATCTGTCGCTCGCCACGGAACACGGCCCTGACCGCCTCGGCGTCGCCCAGGCCCACCAGCGGTCGCCCGTCGTTCGGATCCTCGCGCAGCAGGCCTTCGAACAGCAGCTGCTCGGCGAGGTCGCGCCACTGCACGGCCGAGAGTTCCTGGCCGATGCCCCAGGTGGACAGGCCCGCCTCCCAATCGCTGACGTCCTTGGTCTTGCCCAGCAGGTGGTCCACCAGCCGGCCACGGCCGAACCGTCCCTGCAGCCGGTGCGCCGCCGACAGGACCTTCTGTGCGGCCTGGGTCGCGTCGGCGGTTTCCACCACGCCCTGGCACAGGTCGCACTGCCCGCAGGCATCGACGCCTTCTTCGCCGAAGTAGCGGCGGACGGCGGCGGCGCGGCAGCCGGCCCCGTCCAGCATGGCGTAGAGCTGGCGCGCCTTGCGCACCTGGGCCTGCTTGACGGCTTCGTCGACGTCGCGCTCGCCGATGCGGCGCAGCGCCCATGACAGGTCGGCGGCGCCATAGAGGGTGATGCCCTCGGCGGGGTCGCCGTCACGGCCGGCGCGCCCCACTTCCTGCCAATAGGCCTCGATCGCCGCCGGCGGATCGGCGTGGATCACGAACCGCACATCGGGCTTGTCGATGCCCATGCCGAAGGCGATCGTCGCGACCATCACGGCGGCGTCGGCCTCGAGGAATTCCTCCAGCCTTTGCGCGCGGACCCGCTTGTCGAGGCCGGCGTGGTAGGCCACCGCCGGCGCGCCCGCATCGCGCAGCGCCTGGGCCAGCGCCTCGGTCTTGTCGCGCGACCCCGCATAGACCACGCCCGAGCGGCCGGGGCGGGCGGTCACCAGCTCCACCACCTTCTTCTCGACATTGCCGCGTTTGCGCTCAGCCGAGAGGATCAGCTCGGGCCGGGCGAAACTGGCGACGAACTCGGCCGAGCCCTCCAGGCGCAGCTCGGCGCGGATGTCGTCGCGGGTCCGCGCGTCGGCGGTGGCGGTGACCGCCAGGCGCGGCACGCGGGGGAACAGCTCGGCCAGCCGGCCCAGCATCCGGTATTCGGGCCGGAAATCGTGGCCCCACTGGCTGACGCAATGGGCCTCGTCGATGGCGATCAGGGCCAGGGGGGTGCGTGAGAGGCGATCCAGCATCCAGGGCTGCATCAAGCCCTCGGGCGAGACGTAGAGCACGTCGAGTTCGCCCGCATCGATGCGCCGCCAGGTCTCGGCGCGCCCGTCCATGTCGATGTTGGAGTCCAGCCGGGCCGCGGCCACCCCGGACTGCACCAGCGCCGCCACCTGGTCGGTCATCAGGGCGATGAGCGGCGAGACCACCAGGCCCAGGCCCGGCCGCACCAGGCTGGGGATCTGGTAGCAGAGGCTCTTGCCGCCGCCGGTCGGCAGCACGGCCAGGGCGTTGCGGCCCGCCAGCACCTCGGTGATCACCTCGGCCTGCAGCCCGCGGAAATCGTTATGGCCGAAGGTGCGCCGCAGGATGTCCCGCGCCGCGTCCAGCGGCTGGGTATCGGCTTCGGCGACGGCGACGGTCATCCGCCCCTTATGGCGCGCGCCGCCAGCCAGCGCCATGCGGCGGAAGGGGTTTTCCCCAGCGGCGCCCGCCCTAACCGCCCTGCGGCGTATCGGCCGTGGGGCCGGCGCAGCCGCGGAACGCCTCGTTCAGCAACGCGACCTCCGCGCTCATGGGATAGCCGATGTCGCTCATGCCGTCCGAGCAGTCGCCGAGATAGAGCGTCACGGTCATCTGCTGGCCGTCGGCGGCCTTGGCGATCCAGATCGCCCGCCCGTTCGAAATCGCGGCGCCGGGCGCCTCGGCTATCAGGTCGGGGCGGCCAGGGCGGATCAGGCGGAAGGCCGTGCCATCGATGGTCAGCGCCCAGAACGGCTCGGTTCCGCGGGCGGTGATCGGCCTGGAGACGTCAATGACCGTCGCCGGCGCGGCGGCGGCGGGAGGCGCCGCGCTCTGGTCCGCGCCTCGCGGCTGGCAGGCGCAGAGCAGGAGAAGGGCCAGGGTGGCGAGCGCCGTCTTCATCGGCGCGATCTTGGCGCAAATCACGCTAGCGTCCATGCCATGGCGCGCCCTCTGGCCTTCTATGAGTTCTTCGCCGGCGGCGGGATGGCCCGGCTGGGCCTGGGGCCGGGCTGGTCGTGCGCCTTCGCCAACGACTTCGATCCGGTGAAGGCGGAAACCTACCGGGCGAACTTCCCCGATGCGGCCGGCCACTTCCAGCAGGGCGACGTCTGGAAGCTGTCGCCGGCCGATCTGCCGGGACGCGCCGACCTCGCCTGGGCCTCCAGCCCGTGCCAGGATTTCAGCCTCGCCGGCGGCCGGGCGGGCCTGTCGGGCGGACGCTCCTCGGCCTTCTTCGGCTTCTGGCGGCTGATGGAGGCGCTGGATGACGCCGGACGGGCGCCGCGGCTCATCGTCATCGAGAACGTGGTCGGCCTGCTCACCTCGCACGGCGGGGCCGACTTCGCGGCGCTGGGCGCGGCGCTGGGCGCGCGCGGCTATCGGTTCGGGGCGCTGGAGATCGACGCCGCCACGGTGCTCCCCCAATCGCGGCCGCGGGTGTTCGTCGTCGCGGCGCGAGATCCGCGGCCCGAACAGATTGGGGACAGCGCGTTCCATACCCGTGCGGTGCGCGCGGCTCATGCGGCCCTGCCGGACGCAGTGGCGGCGAACTGGGTCTGGTGGCGGCTGGGCTCGCCGCCCGTGCGCAACACCGACCTGGCGGCGCTGCTGGAGCCGGACACCGACGTCGCCTGGCATTCGCCCGAAGAAACCGCGCGCCTCGTCAGCCTCATGGGTCCGCGGCACCGCGCCCGGCTGACCGGGCTCACCGGCCGCGCCGTGGGCGCCGTCTTCCGCCGCACGCGGGTGGAGGACGGCCGGTCCGCCCAGCGCGCCGAGGTCCGGTTCGACGGGCTTGCCGGCTGCCTGCGCACCCCCCGGGGAGGTTCGTCGCGCCAGTCGATCGTGGTCGTCGAGGACGGCCGCGTCCGATCCCGGCTGCTCAGCCCGCGGGAGGCTGCGCGGCTGATGGGCCTGCCCGACAACTATCGGCTTCCCAGGACCGTCACCGCCGCGCTGCACGTGGCTGGCGACGGCGTCGCGGTTCCGGTCGTGCGCTGGCTGGCCCGCGAGTTGCTCGAACCGCTGCTGAAGCCTGCCGCCGCCATCGCTGCGGAGTAAAACTATCAGCGGGTTCACCGCTCCCGGCTTCCAATCGCCATCGGAAGGCTTAGGGTTCGCTGCGACGTTCCAGCCAAGAGGTCCGTGATGGACGACGCGACTCCCGACAAAACCTACACCGCCGCCCGCTACAAGCGGCAAGGCCGGGGCAAGATCTACGACTCCGTTCTCGACCTGATCGGCGACACGCCACTGGTCCGCCTGCCGCACCTGACGGCGGCGCTGAAGCCCAAGGCCGAGGTGGTCGCCAAGCTGGAGTTCTTCAACCCGCTCGCCTCGGTCAAGGACCGCATCGGCGTGTCGATGGTCGAGTGGCTGGAAGCGGCCGGTCACCTGAAGGCCGGCGGCCGGATCGTCGAGCCGACCTCGGGCAACACCGGCATCGCCCTGGCGTTCGTGGCGGCGGCCAAGGGCTACAAGATCACTCTGGTCATGCCCGAGAGCATGTCGATCGAGCGTCGCAAGATGCTGCTGATCCTCGGCGCCACGCTCGAGCTGACCCCGCCCGAACGGGGCATGGCCGGCGCCGTGGCCCGCGCCCGCGAGATCGTGGAGGCGACCCCGGGCGCCGTCATGCCGCAGCAGTTCGACAACGCCGCCAACCCGCTGATCCATCGGGTCTCGACAGCCGAGGAAATCTGGAACGACACCGAAGGCCGCGTGGATGCGGTGATCTCGGGCGTCGGCACCGGCGGCACCATCACCGGCGTCGGCCAGGTGCTGAAGGCGCGCAAGCCGTCGGTGAAGATGGTCGCGGTCGAGCCGGCGGCGTCGCCGGTGCTGTCCGGCGGTACGCCGGCCCCGCACAAGATCCAGGGCATCGGCGCGGGCTTCGTGCCCTCGATCCTGGATCGCGGCGTCATCGACGAGATCATCCAGGTGACCAACGACGACAGCTTCGCCATGGCGCGCCGCGTGGCCAGGGAAGAGGGTCTTCCGGTCGGCATCTCGTCGGGCGCGGCGCTGGTCGCCGCCTTCGACCTGGCGAGCCGTGACGACATGGCCGGCAAGCTCATCGTCGCCATCATCCCGAGCTTCGCCGAGCGCTACATCTCGACGGCGCTGTTCGACGGGCTTTGAGCGACCTCCCACGCGACGCGGGGCGGGCAGATGACCGACGTCTATTCCGCCGAGAAGCGTTCCGCGGTGATGCGGCGCGTGAAGGGGCGGGATACGGCGCCGGAGATGACGGTGCGCCGGACGCTGACCCGGCTCGGCGCCCGCTACCGGCTGCACCGCAAGGACCTGCCCGGCAATCCGGACATCGCGATGCCGGGGCGCAAGCTGGCGCTCTTCGTGCACGGCTGCTTCTGGCACGGCCATGACTGCCCGCGCGGATCGCGCGTGCCGAAGCAGAACCGCGATTACTGGGTCGCCAAGGTGGGCCGCAACGTGACGCGCGATGTGAAATCCG
>DASVNS010000057.1:0-2624 GCA_036383735.1 Phenylobacterium sp.
GCGAAGAACAGCCACGACGTGTGTTGCGGCAGGCCGAACAGGCCCTTCATCCACGTCACGCCGCCCAGGGCCATCACCGTCGCCGCGATCGACCCGACCAGCGGCCACGGGCTCGGATTGACCAGGTGGTAGTCGTGCTTCACGCCAGCGGCCATTGCGGTCCTAACCCCTCAGAAACCCCCACGCGCCAGCGAACCGGCGCGCAGTCGAACTTGCGGGACGCTATAGCCCCGGGGCGAACGGTTCGCCAAGGGGGAAAGGCCGCGTCCCTGGCCTGTTATCGCGCGTCAGACGCCCTTGTGGGGGCTGGCCGGCGCGGCCTGCGCCTGCTTGGCCGTCGTCGGGAAGAAGGTGTAGCTCAAGGTCACCTCGGGTTTGCCCTTGGTGTTGATGTCGTCGGCGTATTTCGGATCGACGTAGTACAGCACCGGCATGTCTACCGTTGCGTGAGCTGCGATGGTCTGGTCCGAGAAGCAGAAGCACTGCAGCTTCTGGAAATACGGCCCGGCCTGTTCCGGCACCACGTTGAAGATGGCCCGGCCGGTGACCGGCTTGTCCGAGTTGTTGGTCACCTTGAAGAAGGCGATCTTGGTCTCGCCGATCTTCGCCTGTTGCGACACCTGGTCCGCGGTGAACGTCCAGGGCAGGTCGCGGACGTTGGCGTCGAACCGGATGGTCAGCGTGCGGCCCAGGACCTGGTCGGACGGCGCGTCGGCCCGGCGCGTCGTGCCGTCGAAACCCGTCGCCTGGCAGAAGGCGCGATAGATCGGCACCGCCGCGAACGCCGCGCCGATCATGAAGAAGAACGTGAAGGCGCAGACGACCGCGACCTTGGCGTTCCGCTTGCGCTCCGTCTCAGAAAGGCCGGTTTGCGACACTTCCGCCCATCCTCACCACGGTGACCACGTAGACCAGGATCACGAAGGCGACGAGGCCCAGCGCGATGGCGATGTTGCGGCCTCGCCGGGCCTTTGCGGCGGCTTCGTCCTCGCGGCCGGGATCGCTCATCGCAACAGCTCCAGAGTGGGCGCGCCGATCAGGTGCTCGGCCAACAGGGTCGCGAACAGCAGCGCCAGGTACAGGATCGAGAAGGCGAACAGGTTGCGCGCGTCCCGGGCGCCGGCGCGCACGTCATAGAGGCCGTCGTCGTTGCGCGGGTCGGCCGCCTCGCCCGCCCGGCTGCGGTAGAGCCGCCAGGCCAGCAACAGGAACACCAGCCCTCCAAGGCTCGACACCGCCAGGTAGCCCATGCCGCCCAGTCCGGTGAAGGCCGGAGCCAGGCACACCGGGATCAGCAGCAGGCTGTAGATCAGGATCTGCAGGCGGGTGGACGCCGCGCCCTTCACCACCGGCATCATCGGCACGCCGGCCTTGGCGTAGTCCTCCGACGTATACAGCGACAGCGCCCAGAAGTGCGGCGGGGTCCACATGAAGATGATGGCGCAGAGCAGCCATGCATTGAGCGGCGCGGCGCCGGTGGCCGCGGCCCAGCCGATCACCGGCGGCAGCGCGCCGGCCAAGCCGCCGATGACGATGTTCTGCGCCGTCCAACGCTTCAGCCACATCGTGTAGACGACGGCGTAGAAGACGATGGTGAAGGCCAGCAGGCCGGCGGCGAACCAGTTCAGCGCCATGCCCATCAGCATCACCGAGAACAGCGACAGCACCACGCCGAGCGCCAGCGCGTCGGCGCCCTGCACCCGCCCCGCCGGCACCGGCCGGCCGCGCGTGCGGCGCATCTTGGCGTCGATGTCGGCGTCGTACCACATGTTGAGCGAGGCCGACGCGCCGGCGCCGACCGCGATGCACAGCACCGCCACCGCCGCCAGGATGGGATTGATCCGGTCCGGAGCACAGACCAGCCCGGTCAGCGCAGTGAAGATCACCAGCGACATGACGCGCGGCTTCAGGAGCTGGAGGAAGTCCTGCCAGCGGGCGGCCGTGCGGGTCGGGGTGTGGGCCGTAGCCATGGCCATGCGAGTATACTCTTCAAGAGCTCCAAGCGAGCGCCCTACCTCCCACGCGAAGCGGGGGAGGGGGACCGTCGGCCGAAGAGCCGATGGTGGAGGGGGCAAGCGTCAAGCTTGGCGGATGGGGCTCGCCCCCTCCGCCGCCGGCGGTCCCCCTCCCCCATCGAGATGGGGGAGGCAGGTCAGTGGACGTCGGGCTTCACCACCGGCAGTTCGTTGAACTGGTGGAAGGGCGGCGGCGAGGGAAGCGTCCACTCCAGCGTGGTCGCGCCTTCGCCCCAGGGGTTCGCCTCGGCCTTGCGGCGGCGGATGGCGGCCTCCGCGAGGACGATCAGGAACACCGCCACGCCGACGACGGTGATCTCGTAGCCGATCGTCGAGACCTTGTTCCAGTAGGCGAAGCCTTCCGGATAATCGACGTAGCGGCGCGGCATGCCCTGGAGGCCCAGGAAGTGCTGCGGGAAGAAGATCAGGTTCACGCCGACGAAGGTGATCCAGAAGTGCGTGGCGCCGAGGAACTCGTTGTACTTCACGCCCCACATCTTCTCGAACCAGTAGTAGAAGCCGGCGAAGATCGCGAACACGGCGCCCAGCGACAGCACGTAGTGGAAGTGGGCCACCACGTAGTAGGTGTCGTGCAGGCTGTAGTCGATG
>DASVNS010000058.1:0-2167 GCA_036383735.1 Phenylobacterium sp.
CCCTTTTTGCATGAGCGTGCGCGCGAGGAACGACGGGCCACGAAAAAAGGGCCCGGCGGCAGCCGAGCCCTTTGGCGCTTTTCGTGTGTTCCGTGGTTCGGGTGCTTAGCCCAGCATGTCCTTCACCGTGTCGCGTTCGCCGACGAGTTCGTCGTTGGTGAGCTTGATCTTCGACTTGGCGAAGTCGTCCATGTCGTATGAGGTGATGACCTCGTAGGCGCCGGGCGCCGTGGTCTTCACGGGCATGCCGGCCCAGACGCCGTCGGCGAAGCCGTAGCGGCCCTCGCTGGCCACGGCCACCGAATGGATCGCGCCGGGGGTCGTCAGGTCGCGCACATGGTCGATCAAGGCGTTGGCCGCCGAGGCCGCCGACGACTGGCCGCGGGCCTCGATGATCGCCGCGCCGCGCTTGCCGACGGTGGGCAGGTACTCGTTCTCCAGCCACGCACGGTCGTCGATCACGTCCGCGGCCGCCTTGCCGCCGATCTTGGCGTGGGTGAAGTCGGCGAACATCGTCGGACTGTGGTTGCCGTAGATGAACAGGTCGCTGACCTCGTTGATGGAGACGCCGGCCTTCTTGGCCAGTTGGGCGCGGCCGCGGTTCTGATCCAGGCGCACCATGGCGGTGAAGCGGTCGGCGGTCAGGCGCTTGGCCTGGCTGGCGGCGATCATCACATTGGTGTTGCAGGGGTTTCCGACCACCGCCACGCGGGCGTCGTCGGCCGCGACCTTGTCGATCGCCTGGCCCTGCGCGATGAAGATCTTGCCGTTGTCCTTCAGAAGGTCGGCGCGCTCCATGCCGGGGCCGCGGGGCTTGGAGCCCACCAGCAGGCACCAGTTCGCGTCCTTGAACGCCACGTCGGCGTCGCCGGTCAGCACCATGTCCTGGAGCAGCGGGAAGGCGCAGTCCTCCAGCTCCATGGCGACGCCCTTCAGCGCCTTCTGCGGACCTTCGACCGGAATCTCCAGCAGCTGCAGGATCACCGGTTGGTCCTTGCCCAGCATCTCGCCGGAGGCGATGCGGAACAGCAGCGCATAACCGATATTGCCGGCGGCGCCGGTGACCGCCACGCGAATGGGTTGCTTCGCCATGGTACTGCTCCTTGCTGAGATGTCGGCGGGGCTCTAGCTCGTTGGGATCGATGCTGCAATGCCGCACGCGCAGGGGACCATGTTCGAACTCGATCCGGCCTTCGCGCCCACCTCCGTGGCGCTCGGCGACCTGGCGCTCTGCCATGCCCGGCTGCAGGCCGATGCCCGCTATGCCTGGATCGTGCTGATCCCCCGTGTGTCGGGCGCCCGCGAACTCGAAGACCTGTCGGCGGGCGACCGCGCAGCCCTGGCGGAGGAGATCGTGCGGGCCGGCCAGGCGGTCCGCGCCGTCGGCGCCGTGCTGGCGCGCCCGGTCGGGAAGCTGAACGTCGGGCAGCTGGGAAACCTCACGCCCCAGCTGCATGTCCACGTGGTCGGCCGCCGCACCGACGATTTCGCGTGGCCGGGCCCGGTCTGGGGCGCGGGGGCGGCGGAGGCCTATGGCGCCGGGGAACTGGCCATGGCCGTGACGGCCGCGCGCGACCGCCTCGGCCTCTGACTATCGTGGACCGCCGCCGGGCGTCGCGGGCTTCGTCCTCGACACGAAGACCACCAAGACACGAACGGGTTTAAGAGGAGGCGGCGCGCGGGCGGGCGCCCCTTCGCCGCGCGGCTGTCATCCCGGTTTCGCGGGACGCGAAGACCGGGACCCACAGGCGCCTGGGTGTGGCGGATGCGCGCGGCGGCGCGGCCCGCGGTCATGGACCGGCGGTGGGCGCCTATGGGTCCCGGCCTTTCGCCTGCGGCGAAAGCCGGGATGACAACGGTGGGGGGGCGCTAGGCCGAGTCCTGCCAGGAGTCCGTGGCGGGCGCGATGGTGGGCGGGGGTGGGTCGTGGGCGTCGCCTGGATCGGGATCGTCGTCCGGATCGCCGTCCGGATCGTCAGTCCAGTCGGTCAGGTCGTCATCGTCCGCCATCCTGGTGGGCGGGGGCAGGCCCAGGCTGCGGTGGAGGGTTTCGATGACCTCGTGGAAGGGGCGGAGCGCGAAGTCGGCGTCCAGGACCTCGTCGTCGAGGCGGTCGCGGAGGTCTTCCAGGCGGGCCATGACCTCGTCGGGCGGGCCGTCGGCGGCC
>DASVNS010000059.1:0-3122 GCA_036383735.1 Phenylobacterium sp.
CGGGCAGGTCGTCGGCCTGCAATCCGGGAAAGAAGGAGGCGATCTGGCCAACCGTCTCCCTGTGCCGCGAATAGGTCACCTTCGGCCGCATGATCTCCGGGTCCGAGATGATGTCGTTGGTGATGGGGATCGACAGGTCGACCAGCCGCCGGGCCATGGGTTCCCTCCGCGCGTCTTCGTGGCCATCGACCTTAGGCGCGCGGCAGGACAGGGGAAGCCCCAGCTGTCATTGTGCGGCGCAGCATTTCTTTTGCTAAGCGGGGAACCATGGGAACCACTACACGGTTTGGCTGGTGGGACGGAGTACGGAGCTGGGCTGGGAATGACCGTCAGCGCGCCCATTGCGCAACCGACCCCATTCGTCATCGCCGCTGACGATCCGGCGCGCGTGGCGTTCAGCCGCAGGAAGCGCGCGTTCGACATGGTGGCCGCTTGCCTGGCGCTTCTCGTATTCCTGCCGCTGCTGTTGCTGATCGGCGTGGCCATATGGATGGAGAGCGAGGGCCCGGTGCTGTTCCGCCAGCAGCGCACCGGCCTGCACGGTCGCCCGTTCCGCATCTATAAGTTCCGCACCATGCGGGTCACCGAGGACGGCGCGGATATCCGCCAGGCGGTGCGCGGCGACAGCCGGATCACGCCGCTGGGCGCTCTGCTGCGCAAGCTCAGCCTGGACGAGCTGCCGCAGCTGGTGAACGTGTTGAAGGGTGAGATGTCGATCGTCGGGCCGCGGCCGCACGCCCTGGCCCATGACCTCGTCTGGCGCGACCGCGTGCCGGGCTACGCCGGCCGGTTCCGCACCCGGCCCGGCCTCACCGGCGCAGCCCAGGTGAACGGCTACCGCGGCGAAGTCGCCAACGACGATGGGCTGTTCGCACGCATCGACGCCGACAACGCCTACATCGACCGGTGGAGTTTCAGCGGCGACCTGGGCCTGGTGGTCCGCACCGTGCCACTGCTGTTCGGCGACGCCCGGGCCTTCTGAAGAGTCCGGATTGGGCCGGCCACACTGGCGATCGGACGCCGGGGGTCATGGCCATGACCTCCGGGCCGCCATTGACGAAACCGGTTTGCGGCCCGCTTAAGGGCGGGTGTCCCCACCGCCCGCGCATCCCTCGGCCCAGAACGTGGCCTTCGGCATCGCCTTCCGTGTGGCCGCCATGGCGTGCCTGGCCTGTCTGTCGGCGATGGTGAAGTGGACGGGGTCGCGCGGGATCCCGGTCTTCGAGATCATCCTGTTCCGCAACCTGTTCGCCTTCGTCCCTCTGGGACTCTATATCGCCCGGACCACCGGCTGGGAGGTGCTGAAGACCCGGCGGCCGTTCGGCCATCTGGCGCGCGCCTCGGTGGGGCTCGCCGGGATGATCTGCGGCTTTTCGGCGGTGCAGCACCTGCCGTTGACCGAGGCGACGGCGCTCCAGTTCACGTCGCCGCTGTTCATGACCGCCCTTTCGGCGCTGCTGCTTTCGGAGAAGGTGGGGCGCCATCGCTGGGCCGCCGTGGTGGTGGGGTTCCTGGGGGTGCTGGTCATGGCGCGGCCACTTCCGGGCCATGTCGACGTGCTGGGCGTCACCCTGGGTATCCTCAGCGCCCTGGGCGCCGCGGGCGCGATGGTGGCCATCCGCCAGATCGCCGACACCGAGCGTGGCCCGACCATCGTCTTCTACTTCACCCTGGGCGGCGTGGCGATCGGCGCCGTGGGATCCGTGTTCCACTGGGTGACCCCCGATCCGCGGACCCTCGGCTTTCTGGTCCTCGCCGGTCTGGTGGGCGGGGTGGGCCAGCTCCTGCTGACGGAGGCGCTGCGCCAGGCGCCCATCGGGGTGATCGCTCCCTTCGACTATACCCAGCTGGTCTGGGCGGCGCTGCTGGGCCTGGTGATCTGGGGCGAGCTGCCGGGTCCGCTGACCCTGATCGGCGCGGCGGTGGTGGCGCTCAGCGGCGGCTACATCCTGCATCGCGAGCTGCGACGGTTCCGCCGGCCGGCGTGACCTCAGTCAGGATTTGACACACCTGTGTTATGGGCGGATTCTCTCGACGACCGTCCAGGTCCGGAGCGCCTCGCATGTTCAAGACGCGAACTCTCCTCGCCCTTGCCGCCGGCGCGGGTCTCCTGGTCTTTGCGGGCGCCTCGCAAAGCGCCGTCACGGTGCTGGGCGGCGGGTTGGCCAAGCAGTGCTCGGAGGCGGCGCTAGGCGGCGAATCCGACCCCAGGTTCATTGAACTCTGCACGGTGGCGCTGGAGACCGAGGCCCTGGGCTTGCGCGACCGCGCCGGCACGTTCGTGAACCGCGGCGTGCTGAAACTGCGGCGCAAGGATTTCGACGCCGCGAAGATCGATTTCAACCAGGCCATCAAGGCTCAGCCGGACATGGGCGAGGCCTATCTGAACCGTGGCGCCGCCTGGGTGGGCCAGCGCCGGTACGCCGATGGCCTGGCGGACATCAACAAGGCTCTCGAGCTGGGCGTCGATGAAGCGGAAAAAGCCTACTACAATCGGGCGTTGGCGTACGAAGGCCTCCAGGATCTGAAGGCCGCCTACCTCGACTACCAAAAGGCCGTCGAACTGAAACCGGACTGGGATCAGCCCAAGAAGGAATTGGCGCGATTTACCCTGGAACGCCGCTAGGACCTTTGCGCAGTGATTGCGACAGGTTGGCTTCCTTTCCCACGAAGTGGGAGAGGGGGACCGCGCCCCGCAGAGGGCGTGGTGGAGAGGGCAGGCCTCAGGCTCGGCGGATCGACCGGGCCGGGCGGACTTCACCGGATGAGGCCCGCCCTCTCCACCCCGCGCTCTCCAGCCGGCTGACGCCGGCTTCGGCGCGCGGTACTCCTCTCCACGAAGTGGGAGAGGAAGGATCAACGTCGAACCGTCGACATCACTGTGCGGAGGGACTAGGACGTCGGCCGTTGGGTCCCAATATGGTTCTCCATGCGCATGCTCCTCCTGATTAGCGGGCTTGTCGTCGTCGCCACACCCGCGGCGGCGCAGGTCAACGTGTTCCAGCTGGACGAACTGCGCGCTCAGCAACAGGCGGCCGAGCGCCGCGCCATCGATCAATCCAACCAGCTCCAGGCGTTGGAGGCGCGCCTCCGCGCCGACCAGGCCGCCGCCGAGCTGGCGT
>DASVNS010000060.1:0-20283 GCA_036383735.1 Phenylobacterium sp.
TCGCCCAAGACGCCGGCCTCTTCGTAGGCCTCCTGCGCGGCGGTGTCCTCGGGGGTCTTGTCCTTCATCGGCCAACCCTTGGGGATCACCCAGCGCCGGCTCTCGCGGGAGGTGATCAGCAGAATCTCCGTCGCGCCGTCGTCGCGCTTGCGCCAGGGCAGGGCGGCGTACTGGGTGCGCGGTTCCCGGTCGGGCTCCGGTCGCATCCTGTCGCTCTTCTTGCCCATGGGCGTCGTGAGGCTCCACCTGTGAATCAGCGCGGAAGGCTGCGCTAAAGCTGGGCGGTTTACGCGCGGTTGCGGCCAGCGCCAATCAGATCGTCATAAAAATGTCATATGCCGGCGGAGGTCAGGCCGCCTCCGGCCGACGGCGGCGGACGCGAGCCAGCCGGCGCAGTCGCCGCCAGAAGCGGGTCTTCTCCGGTTCCGGATAGGGCTGGAGGTTCCGCACGAAGTCTTCGGCGCAGGCGCGCCACGAGAACTTCTCGGCGAAGGCGCGCACCTTCCGGCGGTCGAGGTCCAGGCACTGCAGGCAGGCCTCCCGCAGGCCTTCGGTCGCCGTCAGGGCGAGCACGCCTGCGCCGGAGCCCGGGATCAGGTCGATGGGCCCGGGCGCGGGATAGGCCGCCACGGGCATGCCGGCCGCCATCGCCTCAAGGATCACCAGTCCGAAGGTGTCGGTGAGGGAGGGGAAGACGAAGACGTCGGCGCAGGCGTAGTGCGCCGCCAGGTCCTCGCCCGACTTCGGGCCCTTGAAGACGACCCGGGGGTATTTCTCCCTCAGCTCGTCCAGCTGGGGTCCCGGCCCCACGACCACCTTCGTGCCGGGCAGGTCGAGCGCCACAAAGGCCTCGATGTTCTTCTCCACCGCCACGCGTCCCACATAGAGGAAGATCGGCTTCGGCAGGTCGGCGAAGATGTCGGGCTCGTCGTCCGCGCGCGGACGGAAGTGGTCGGTGTCGACGCCGCGCGACCAGGCCGAGATGTTGCGGAACCCGTGGCGGGACAGCTCTTCGCGCATGGTCGGCGTCGCGACCATCAACCGCCCGGACGGTTTGTGGAACCACTTCATGTAGGCGTAGCCCGCGGCCAGCGGCAAAGGCAGGCGGGCCGAGACGTACTCTGGAAAGCGGGTGTGGTAGCTGGTGGTGAAGGGCAGCTTCCATTCCACGCAGATGCGGCGCGCAGCCAGGCCGATCGGCCCCTCGGTGGCAATGTGGATGGCCTCGGGCTCGAAGGCCTTGAACAGCTCCTGCACCGGCTCGTAGACGCCGATCGCCACCTTGATCTCGGCATAGGTCGGCAGCGGGAAGGTCTTGAACTGGCCGGGGTGGATCACCTCGACCACATGGCCCATGGCCTGTAGTTCCTGCACCACGCGGGTAAGGGTGCGGACGACGCCGTTCACCTGCGGCTCCCAGGCGTCGGTGGCGACCAGGATCCGCATCGGCCGCTGGGCGTCGCGCGGCGCGGTGATGGCCTCGCGGATGCGGCGGTCCGTCCGCAGCGGCTTCGGCCGGTCGGGCTGGCGGAACGCCTCGGTCTGCAGCCAGGCCCAGAAAGCGCCCAGCAGCGCTTCCTTGGTGGGGAAGTGACGATAGACGGTGCGTTCCCCGACGCCGGCGTCGCGAGCGATCTCCGCGAAGCTCAGATCTTCCAGGGAGCGGGTTTCGAGCTGGTCGCCCACGGCGCGTAGGATCTGCTCGCGGGTCTCCTCGCGCTGGCGGTCCCGCAGGTTCGGCAGAGGCGTTTTCATGACAGCGGCACTGTCACGGCTTCGCATGCGAAGTCAACGCATGCCGGTGTTATCCGACATTGTGGCAATGTCCTCGCCCAGGCGCCCAATCGGCGACCAACGCGCGTCCAATGCGCGCGGCGGCAACGTATGATCTGGCAGGATGTGCTTCTCTATGGCTAGGGGTTTGCGCAAGTGTAGCCCCGGGGGCGTCGCGAAAACGGGTCCAATGGACGCCACCACATTTTCAGCCAAGGCGACACCGAAGTCGCAGCGCACGCGGGCCAGGATCCTCGAGGCGGCCATGTGCCTGTTCGCCGAGATTGGTTATCACGCCGCGACGAACGCGGTGATCGCCGATGCGGCGCTGCTGACCCGCGGCGCCATGCTCTACCATTTCGCCACCCGCGAGGAACTGGTGGAAGCGGCGGTGGCTCATATCGAGCTGCAGCGGGCGCAGCTGTTCGAGCAGGCGGCGTCGACGCCGCCCGCCACAGGGGTCGACGCCTCCGAGCACGCCATCGACGTCTACTGGGCGTTGTTGCGCGAGACGCCGTTCGTGGCCTTCGCCGAGCTGGAGGCCGCGGCGCGCACCGATCCGATGCTGAACGCCAGGCTCGCGTCCGCCCGCTCGGCCTTCGACCATGTCCAGGTGGGCGGCGACCGCGTGGGCGCCATGGTCCAGGCCGGCGCCGATGCGCGCTTCCAGACCAGCCGCGACCTTGGCCGCTTCCTGCTGGAGGGCATGGCCAAGGGGGCGATGACCTACAATGAGCGGGCCCGGCAAGAGCGGCTGCTGACGGTGATCAAGCGGGCCGTGCGCATGCTGAACCGCAAGGGCGACCTGCAAGATCTCTGGACGGAATAGCGCTCAAGGCCTGTTTGAGACGGCGTGACGCCGGGCTGCAAACGGCCTCTCAGCGATCGGCCAGCACCTCCTTGGGGTCCGCCACGTGCATCAGCGGCTGGCTGGACAGGTAAAGGCCGAGGTTCTCCAGGAACAACGCATCGTTCCTCGCCGCATCGCCCGTGCTGATCCCGGCGTCATGCGCGCTCAAGGTGACCTTGGGATGGTCCCAGAAGGGGCTATCCGTGGGTTGCGGCTCGACCGCGAAAACGTCCAGCACCGCATGGTCCGGCGCCCCGGCGTCCAGGGCCGCGAGCAGGGCGGGCTCGTCGATCAACGCGCCCCGGCCGACATTCACCAGCACCGATCCCGGTTTCAGCCGCGCGAACGCCTCGTGGCCGGCGATTTTCTGCGTCTCCGGCGAGGCGGGCGCGCATAGCACCACCACGTCGGCGTCGGCCAGGACGTCCAGAAATTGCGCCGTGGCCACCATCACGTCGGCCGCCGGATGGGGTGCGCCGCTGCGCCGCACGCCGGTCACATGCGCTCCGAAGGCCTTGGCTCGCGCGGCCACCGCCGCTCCGATCGCCCCAAAGCCGAGGATCACCCATCGCGATCCATTCAGTTCGCGAGACGAGAGCGGCTTCCACCGGCGGGCGGCCTGGTTCGCACGCCTTTCCGGACCGCCCTGATAGACGTCCAGCACGCTCCAGAGGACATAGTCGGCGATTCCGACGGCCTGACCGTGGCTCGTGGTCAGCGTGGCGCCCTTCTGGACGAATTTCCCGAAGATCGCGTGGTCGAACCCGGCCGCACCGCTCTGAACCCACTTGAGGGCCGGAGACTTGAGGGTCGCCTCAACAAAGGGCTTCAATGCGCTGCTGAAAAAGATGTCTGGATTGGCCCAGGCGGCCTCGGGGCTCGCCGCCTCCAGGCTCAGCGGCCCGCCGTGCAGCGTCACCTCGCCGGCGTCCGTCAGGATCAGCGGTTCGACGCCGCTGTGGGCCGCGATCGCGGCCTGGGTTCGGCGATAGGATCGCTCGTGGATCAACAGACGCATCGGTATCTCCCTCTTCCCGGGAAAGGGCGCAGCGCTTGTCCGGGACGAGATCCCTACTGAACGGCTTTCAGCTCCGCCACCACATCCGCGAGCGCCGCCTGCCACGATCGCGGTCTGACGCCGTAGACGCGTTCCAGCTTGCCAAGGTCCATGGTTGCGCGGAGCGGGCGTTGCGCGGGCGTCCTGTAGTCCGCCGTCTTCTGCCCGCCGACTTCCGGCGCCTGGTCGCCGAGCGCCTGGGCGAAGATCTCGACGGCGAAGTTGCGCCAGGTGACCTCGCCGGCGTTCGCGAAGTGAACCGTGCCGAACAGCGGATCATCGGCGCCGGCCTCCGCCAACCGCGGCGCCAGCGCCAGGATGAAACCCGCCAGGTCCGCGGCCGACGTCGGGCGGCCCGACTGATCGTCGACGACCTTGAGAGGGTTTCCGGCGCCCGCCACCCGCAGCATCGTCTTCACGAAGTTCTTGCCGTGAGCTGAGACGACCCACGACGTGCGGATGGTCAACGACCTGGCGCAGGCTCCCGCCACCGCAATCTCGCCCTGCAGCTTCGTCGCGCCATAGGTATTCAGCGGGTTGGTGGCGGCCTCCTCGGGATAGGGCGCGCCGCCGGCCCCGTCGAAGACGTAGTCCGTGGAGATGTTGACGACGGCGGCGCCCACGGCGTCGGCCGCGGCCGCGATGGCGCCCGGGGCGCCCGCGTTGACGGCGCGCGCAAGGTCCTGCTCGCTCTCGGCCTGGTCCACGGCCGTATAGGCGGCGGCGATCACCACGAGGTCCGGCCGCGCCTCCATGACCTTGCGGGCGCAGGCGGCGGGGTCCGCCAGGTCGGCGGCCCCACGCGAGAGCGCCGTGATCGCCACGTCGTGGCTATGCGCCTGGCGCAGCAACTCGGTGGCGAGCTGCCCGGTGGTTCCGAACTGCAGGATTTGGACGGTCATGTGCATTCCTTAGCCGGAATCAGGAGCCCCTCAAGCGACACTATGCCCGACCGAAGCCCTTGAACCTTACCGCGGCCCGCCCGTAGAAGCCCATGCAGCGCGTGGGTTGAGGGGTCGGTCTTGACGGCAGATGCGACAGCGGCGCGGGAACGCGATACTCGGGCGGGCCGGAAAACGCCGGACCTCACCACGGGCCCGATCGGCAAGACCCTGATCCTGTTCGCCCTGCCTGTGCTGGGCACGAACATCCTGCAGTCCCTCAACGGCTCGGCCAACGCCATCTGGGTCAGCCACGTGTTGGGCGAGGCAGCGCTGACCGCCACCTCCAATGCCAACCAGATCATGTTCCTGATGCTGGGCGCGGTGTTCGGCCTCTCGATGGCGTCGAACATCATGATCGGCCAGGCGATCGGCGCCCGCGACACGGCGACGGCCAAGCGGGTGATCGGCGCCTCGACGGCCTTTTTCATCGTGGTGTCAATCAGCGTCGGCGCCTTGGGCTTCATCCTGACGCCGCATGTCCTCGCCTGGATGGGCACGCCCGACGAGGCCCGGCGCGACGCCATCGCCTATCTGCGGGTGATCTTCTCGGCCATGCCGTTCATGTACTTCTTCTCGTACATGATGATGGCCCAGCGGGGCACGGGCGACAGCCGCACGCCGTTCTACTTCTCGCTGGCGGCGGTGGGCATGGACGTGATCCTCAACCCCCTCCTTATCACCGGCTATGGCCCGTTCCCGCGGATGGGTATCGCGGGGTCGGCCACCTCCACCCTCCTGTCGCAGACGGTCACGCTTGGCGCGATGGTGGCCCATCTCTACCGCAAGAAGTCGATCCTGGTGCTGCGGCCGTCCGAGTTCCGGCTGCTGGTTCCCGACCTCCGTATCGTCCGCTCCCTGGTGCTCAAGGGCTTGCCGATGAGCTTTCAGATGATGGTCATTTCGCTTTCGGCGGTGACGATGATGAGCCTCGTCAACAGGCACGGCGTCCAAACCTCTGCGGCCTACGGCGCCGCGACCCAGCTGTGGACCTACGTGCAGATGCCGGCGATGGCGCTGGGCGCGGCCGTCTCGTCGATGGCGGCCCAGAACGTCGGGGCTGGCCGGATGGACCGGGTCGACCGCATCGCCCGCTCCGGCGTCCTCTACGCCCTGCTGTTTACCGGCGTGCCGGTGATCCTGATCTACCTGGCGGACCCGTGGGTGCTGCGCGCCTTCCTGCCCGGGAGCAGCCCGTCGCTTGCCATCGCGGTCCACATCAATTCCATCGTGCTCTGGGGCTTCATTGCCTTTGGCCTGGCGTTCGTCCTGTCCGGGGTGGTGCGGGCCACGGGCGCGGTGTGGCCGCCTCTGCTGGCCATGATCATCTCGCTCTGGGGCGTGCGCGTGCCCCTGGCCAACATCCTCGCGCCGCAGCTGGGCGCCGACGCCATCTGGATCAGCTTCCCGGTCGGAAGCGGCACGACCCTGGCGCTGGCCTGGGCCTACTACATGTGGGGCGGCTGGCGGAAATCCCGCATGCTGCCTACGACCCCGTCCGCGGGCGCCGGACCCGACACCGGCCTGGGCCATCCGATGATGGAAGAGACCGAGGTCGTGGCCGAGGTTAGCCGTTCGGCTCCATCAGCGCCGAATACACGAGTGTCCTGAGCTCACGCCGGACCGGGTAGCTCGACGACGGCAGCAGCTGGGTCATGAACACGGCCGTGATGTCCTCCGTCGGGTCGACCCAGAAGGCCGTCGACGCCGCGCCGCCCCAGTAGAATTCGCCCAGGCTGCAGGGGATGAGGGTCTGCGGCGGGTCGAACACCACCGCGAAGCCCAGGCCGAAGCCGACACCGGCGTTCGTGCTCTCCGAGAACAGCGACCGCGACATCTCGGTGAGATCGGCGCCGCCGGGCAGGTGGTTGGACGCCATGAGGTCGATGGTCCGGGGCGCCAGGATGCGCACCCCATCCAGCTCGCCCCGGTTCAGCAGCATGTTCGCGAAACGCATGTAGTCGGCCGCGGTGGAGACGAGCCCGCCGCCGCCCGACAGCAGCGACGGCGGCCCCAGGTAGGGGCTGGCCTGGGGATCGTCCTGCAGCTTCAGCTTGCCGCCCGGGGCGGCGTCGTAACAGGCGGCGAAGCGGCTCCTCTGGTCGTCCCTGACGTGGAAGCCGGTGTCGACCATCTTCAAAGGCCCGAAAATGCGCTCCTGGAACACCTGGTCCAGTGGCTGGCCGCACAGCTTTTCCACCAGGTAGCCGCACACGTCGGTGGAGACCGAGTAATTCCACGCCGAGCCCGGCGAAAACTCCAACGGCAGCTTGGCCAGCATTTGGATCATCCCTTCCAGGTCATGCTCGCTGTGCATGGCGTCCAACTTGAGCGCCCGGTAGGCGGCGTCGATGTTGGTGCGGTTCTGGAATCCGTAGGTCAGGCCCGAGGTGTGGCGGAGCAGGTCCACCACCTGCATCGGCCGAGCCGGCGGGGCGGTGAGATAGGGGCCGGTCCCGGCGGAGAACACGCCCAGGTCCTTCCATTCCGGGATGTGTCGCGTCACCGGATCGTCCAGGGCGATCAGGCCCTCCTCGACAAGCCCCATCAGCACCACCGAGGTGATCGGCTTGGTCATCGAATAGATGCGGTAGACGGTGTCGTCGGCCAGCTTGACGCCCCGTTCGGGGTCCTGATGGCCGATGACGGTCTGGTGGACCACCTCGCCGCCACGCGTGAGCAGGAACTGGGCGTGCGGCATGCGACCGGGGCCGACATACTTCTCCTGCAAGAACCGGTCGATCCGCTCCAGGCGCTGCGGGCTGAAACCCAGCGACTTGGCCTTGCTCATGTACGCTCCTTCTTGCCGCGCAGCATTTGTCCTCGCCTTCCGCTCCGTCGCAAGCTTTCCAGCCCGCAGGCAGTTTCGCCCGCGGCAGACAGATGTGGACGCCGGTCACCACCGTTCGTAGGACAGGAACGGAAGAGACGACAGACAGAGTACGCTCGAAGGCGGCCGATCTGAGTGGGAGGTAACTGACGTGACCGATTCCGAGAGACCATGGCCCGCGATGTCGATCGCCGAGGCCCATGCCCAGCTGACCGCGCCCGGTTCGCCGTTCGAGATCGAGGAAAAGCCGATCCGCGGCGTGCCGACGAAGACCTGGAAGCACGCGCCTCCGACCTTGCGCGACGTGTTCCTCGACGGGCTGCGATTCCGCGAGCGTGAGTTCCTGGTCTACGAGGACGACCGCGCCACCTTCGATGCCTTCGGCAAGGCCACCCTGACCCTGGCGCACCGGCTGCTGGCGGACGGCGTGAAGAAGGGCGATCGGGTCGCCGTAATCATGCGCAACCTGCCGGAGTGGCCCGTCGCCTTCTTTGCCGGCCAGCTGATCGGCGCGATTGTCACCCCATTGAACGCCTGGTGGACGGCGTCCGAGCTGGAGTACGGCCTGGCCGACAGCGGGACCAAGATCGCCTTCGTCGACGACGAGCGGCTGGACCGCGTTGTCGATGTCCTCGGCCAACTGCCGGACCTGGAGAAGATCTACGTCACCCGCCACGCCGGCCAGGGCCTGCCGCCCAAGACCGAGCGTCTGGAGGCGGTGATCGGCCCTGTGAACTCGTGGAGTGCGCTGCCCGAGCCGGCGCTGCCCGACGTTCCGCTCGACCCCGAAGACGACGCGACGATCCTCTACACGTCGGGCACCACGGGACGGCCGAAGGGCGCCCTTGGCACCCATCGCAACATGACGACCAACGTCACCACCAACGCACTGGCGGCCGTCCGCACCTTCTTGCGGGCCGGTGAGCCACTGCCCGATCTCGACCCCGCCGCGGTTCCGCAACGGGTCATACTTCTGGTCGTGCCGATGTTCCACGCCACCGGTTTGTCATCCACGCTGGGGCCGACGCTGAGCACGGGCGGCAAGCTGGTGCTGATGCGCCGCTGGGACCCGGAGCCCGCCATGCAGCTGATCGAACGGGAGAAGGTCATGGCCACGGGCGGGGTGCCGACCATCGCCTGGCAGCTCATCGAGCATCCGGCGCGCGGCAAGTACGACCTCTCGTCCCTGGTCGGGGTGGGCTACGGCGGCGCGCCGTCGGCTCCCGAACTGGTGCGCAAGATCGTCGAGGTGTTCCCGGGCTCGCAGCCGGGCAACGGCTGGGGCATGACCGAGACCACCGCCACCTTCACCGGCCATTCCGGCCCGGACTACCTCAACCGTCCGGACAGCGCCGGCCCCGCCCTGCCGGTGGGCGAGATGCATGTGCGTGACCCCGCCGACGGCAAGACCATCCTGCCGGCGGGCTCGATCGGCGAGCTGTGGGTCAAGGGCCCGCAGGTCGTGAAGCTTTACTGGAACAGGCCGGACGCCACGGCCGAGACCTTCCAGGACGGCTGGCTGCGCACCGGGGACCTGGCGCGGATCGACGAGGAAGGCTTCCTGTTCATCATCGACCGGGCCAAGGACATGCTGATCCGCGGCGGCGAGAACATCTACTGCGTCGAGGTCGAGAACGTCCTCTACGACCACCCGGACGTGATGGATGCGGCGCTGGTCGGGATCCCGCACAAGACCCTGGGCGAGGAGCCGGCGGCGGTCGTGCATCTGAAACCGGGCGGCACGGCCACCGAGGCCGAGCTGCGCCAGTTCGTCCGCGAGCGCCTCGCCGCGTTCAAGACGCCGGTGAAGGTCGCCTTCTGGCCCGAGACCCTGCCGCGCAACGCCAACGGCAAGATCATGAAACGCGAGCTGAAGAAGGTCTTCGAACAGGAGTCGGCTGAGGCTTGAGGCCAAACTCCCTGACAAAGGCTGGATATGCCCGCGTCGCGCGCTTAGGTGTCTAGGATGACCTGCTCGCGCGGACGTCCCCTCATTGTCGGCCTGGGCGGAACCATCCGTTCGGGATCGTCCACCGAGCAGGCGCTGATCTGTGCGTTGAGGGTGGCCGAAGCCCGGGGCGCCGAGACGCGGCTGCTCGGCGGGGATTTCCTCGGCACTCTGCCGATCTTCGACCCACGTCCTACGGAGCCGACGGCGGCGCAGCTGGAGCTGGCCGATACCATCCGGGCGGCGGACGGACTGATCGTGGCCAGTCCGGGCTATCACGGCTCCATATCGGGTGTGATCAAGAACGCCCTCGACACCCTGGAGCTTACGCGGGGCGACCCGCAGCCCTACCTGACCGCAAAGCCGGTGGGCACGATCATCACCGCCGACGGGTGGCAGGCGGCGGGTACGACCTTGATGGCGCTCCGCGCCGTCATACATGCACTCAGGGGCTGGCCGACGCCGTTCGGGGCGGCCCTCAATGCGAGCGGCGGGATCTTCGACGATCTCGGCGGCTGCAAGGATGAGAAAGACGCCTGGCAGATTGCCACCGTTGCGGAACAGGTGTCGGAGTTCGCCCAGATGAAGGCTGCAATGCGATGAAGCGCCCCTACCTTGTCCCGCCGTCAGCGACCGATCCGGAGGGCGTCTCCGGCGCCATCAGTCCGATCGAGGACATCATCGAGGACGCCCGCAACGGGCGGCCCTACATTCTGGTGGACGCCGAGGATCGCGAGAACGAGGGCGACGTGATCATCCCGGCGCAGTTCGCTACGCCGGACCAGATCAACTTCATGGCCAAGCACGCCCGCGGCTTGATCTGCCTGTCCATCACGGCCGAGCGCGCCCGTCAGCTGCGCCTGCCGCCCATGGCGACCGACAACCAGTCGGGCCACGGCACCGCCTTCACGGTCTCGGTCGAGGCGCGCGAGGGGGTGACCACCGGCATCTCCGCCCACGACCGAGCCCACACCATCGCGGTGGCGGTCGATCCGACCAAGGGCGTGGACGACATCGTCTCGCCGGGCCACGTCTTCCCCCTGGTGGCCAAGGACGGCGGCGTGCTGGTCCGCGCCGGCCATACCGAGGCCGCAGTCGACATCAGCCGCATGGCCGGCCTGAATCCCGCCGGCGTGATCTGCGAGATCATGAAGGACGACGGCTCGATGGCCCGGCTTCCGGACCTGGTCGCCTTCGCCCAGTTGCACGGCCTGAAGATCGGCACCATCGCCGACCTCATCGCCTACCGCCGCCGCACCGAGCGCCAGGTCGAGCGGGTGCTGGAAACGCCGTTCGAGAGCGCCTACGGCGGCCGCTTCCGGATGGTGATCTATCGCAACTCCATCGACCAGACCGAGCATGTGGTCCTGACCCGCGGTCGCATCGACCCCGAGAAGCCGACCCTGGTGCGCATGCACCGGGTGGACCTCGCCAGCGACATGCTGGGCGCGGTCGAAGCTCGGCGCGAATACGTGCCGAACGCGCTCAAGGCGCTTTCCGAATACGACGGCGCGGCGGTGGCGGTGTTCATCCGCGACTCCAATCCGCACTGGCTTTCCGAGCGCTATGGCCAGTCGCAGGCGGACCATTCGGAGAACGTCCTGCGCGACTACGGCATCGGCGCCCAGATCCTGCTGGATCTCGGCGTGCGGGACATGACGTTGCTGACCTCGTCCAAGACCGTCCTGCCAGGCTCAGCCGGGTACGGCCTCAAGATCGTCGGCCGCCAGCCCCTGGACTGACGACGGCTGTCTCCCACGGGCGAGGGGGACCATCGGTAAGTCCCTTGAGAACGCGAGGGCGCGCCGGGTCCCTCGCCCGACAGGCTACAGCTTTGCCTTCGCCGCCGCGGCCACGCCCTGTGCGGTGATGCCGAAGTGCTCGTAGAGGGCCTTGTCCGTGCCGCTGGCCCCGAAGCCGGTCATGCCGACGAACGGGCCGTCGCTGCCGATGAACCGGTCCCAGCCCTGGCGGACGCCAGCTTCGACCGCGACCCGCACCGGCGTCTCGCCGATCAGCAGGTCCTGGTAGTCGGTCGGCTGGACCTCGAACAGCTCGAAGCAGGGGACCGACACCACGCGGGTTCCGATGCCGTCGGCTTCCAGCAGGTCGCGGGCGGCCAGGGCAACGGGGACTTCGGTGCCGGTGGCGAAGATCGTCACCTGGGCGGGAAGGCCGGCGCCCACGAGTTGGTAGGCGCCGCGGGCCGACTGGTTCTCGCCCGCGTCTCCACGCACGCCAGCGGTCTTCTGGCGGCTGAGCGCCATGACCGAGGGCGTCTTGCGAGCTTCCAGCGCGAGCTTCCAGCACTCGGCCGTTTCCACCGCGTCGGCCGGCCGGAAGACGTTGACGTTGGGCATGGCCCGCAGGGCGGCCAGATGTTCGACCGGCTGGTGGGTGGGACCATCCTCGCCGAGCCCGATGGAATCGTGGGTGCCCACGTGCACGACCCGCACGCCCATCAGCGCCGCCAGTCGGATGGCGGGCCGCGCATAGTCCGAAAACACCAGGAAGGTGCCGCCGTAGGGGATGACGCCGCCGTGCAGGGCCAGGCCGTTCATCGCCGCGCCCATGCCGAACTCGCGCACGCCATAGTTCACATAGCGGCCGGCGTAGTCGGGGGCGTCGAAGATCGCCGTGCTCTTGACGAAGGTGTTGTTCGAGCCGGTGAGGTCGGCCGAACCGCCGACCAGCTCCGGGATGTCGCCGAAGATCGTCTCCAGCACCGCGCCGGAATGCTGGCGGGTGGCGGCGGCGGGCTTGGTGGCTGCGGCCTGCGCAATGAACGCGTCCAGGCGCTCGAAGGCCGCCGTGGGTAGGTCGCCGGCGATGGCGCGCTCGAAATCGGCCTTCTGCGGCGATGCGGCGAGGCGCGCCTCCCAGGCCTTGCGAACCTTGGCCCCTTGCTTGCCGGCCTTGCGCCAGGGCTTCAGCGCCTCGTCCGGCACGGTGAAGGCTTCGTGCGGCCAGCCCAACGCGTCGCGGGTCCTGGCGACCTCGTCCTTGCCCAGCGCCTTGCCGTGCACGTCGTGGGTGCCGGCGTAGGTGGGCGATCCCTTGCCGATGACGGTCTTGCAGGCGATCAGCGACGGCTTGTCCTGCTTCAGGGCCCAGGCCAGCGCCTTCTTGATGTCCTTCTCGTCGTGGCCGTCGATGCGCTTGGTCGCCCAGCCGGCCGCTTTGAAGCGGGCGAGCTGGTCGGTGGCGTCGGAGAGGCCCACGTGGCCGTCGATGGTGATGTCGTTGTCGTCCCACAGCACGGTCAGCTTGCTGAGCTTCAGGCGGCCGGCGAGGCTGATCGCCTCATGGCTGACGCCCTCCATCAGGCAGCCGTCGCCGGCCACGACCCACGTGCGGTGGTCGACCAGGTCGGCGCCGAAGCGGGCGGCCAGCTTGCGCTCGGCCATGGCCATGCCGACGGCCGTGGCGAGGCCCTGGCCCAGCGGGCCGGTGGTGGTCTCGACGCCCGGCGTATGGCCGTATTCCGGGTGGCCGGGGGTGTTGGAGCCCAGCTTGCGGAAGTCACGCAGGCTCTGCATCGGCACGCCCTTGACGCCCGAGAGGTGCAGCAGGCTGTAGAGCAGCATCGAACCGTGGCCGGCCGACAGCACGAAGCGGTCGCGGTCGGCCCAGTCGGTGGCCAAAGCGTCGTACTTCAGGAACCGGGTCCACAGCACGGTCGCTACATCGGCCATGCCCATCGGCATGCCGGGGTGCCCGGAGTTGGCCTGTTCGACGGCGTCCATCGAGAGGACGCGGATGGCGTCGGCCATGAGCTTGATAGGCGCGGACATAGGCGGAACGAGTCTCTGCTGGCGAGGAATTGCGCGGCGGCCTCGCACGCACGGGCGGCACGGTCAAGAAATGGCCCTGGATTTCGCGAGACTCACCCGGGCGGGTATAGAGGGTTCGTTGGCTTCGGAGGATCGCATGAACGGTGGCGAAAGCGCCCTGGACCTGGCGGCCAGGCGGCTGGAGAACGCGCTTCACATCCTGGAGCAGCGGCTCAGCCAGCGGCTAAAAGCCGCGAGCGCCGACGCGGGAGGCCTGTTCGACCAGGACCGCTCCAATCTCGCGGCCGAGCTCGACGCGTCGCGCGCTCGCGAGCGCGAGCTGGAGGAGGCGGGCGCGGAGGCGTCGGTCGCCCTCGGCCGCGCCATCCAGGAAATCAAGGCCGCTCTGAACGGCCAGGCGACGGAGGCTTAAAGCCGATGGCCCAAGTGAACGTCGACGTGAATGGCCGGCCCTATGCGGTGGGCTGCGAGGATGGCCAGGAGGCGCACCTCCAGGAACTGGCGAAACTGTTCGACCTGCAGGTCCGGCAGATCAGCCAGGACATGGGGCAACTGGGCGACACCCGGCTGTTCCTGATGGGCGGCCTGCTGCTGGCCGACGAACTGCTGGACGCCCGCAATCGCCTGGCCGCGCTGCAGGTCGAGGTGAGCCGCCTGCAATCCGAGCGCGCCCGGGTGGAGAGCCGGGCGGTCAGCGCGCTGGAGACCGCGGCGAGCAAGATCGAGAAGCTGGCGGCCGAGGGCGCCTGACGTTCTTGCCGGCTACGGGCGGGACGTCCGCATCCTGCCGAGCAACCGGGCGATAGCCGGGAACAACTCGGGCTGCTCCACCTTGCGGTAGGCGTGATCCTGCGGGAAGGCGTCAACCAGCCGGCGGTGGGCGGCGCCCAGGTTGTGGTACGGCAGGCGCGGCATCAGGTGGTGCAGCGCGTGGTAGCGCAGGCCGACCGGCGCCCAGAGGAACGGCAGCAAGGCCGGCGGCGGCACGTTCACGCTGTCGAGGAACTGGTCCAGCGGCGCCATCTGCGCGCCGTCGTTCTCCCAGTAGTGGGCCACGGCCGTGCGCAGCTGGTTCAGGAAGGTCATCAGAGCGAAAATCGTCGCCGCGATGGCCAGCGCGCGCCAGGGGATCACCCCGGCGACCGCCAGGCCGATGAGCGTCCAGCTCCAGAGCCAGGAGGCGATCTCCTGGGCGAGCCAGGGCGCGCTGCGGGCGCGCGCGAAGTCCTCACGCGAGAAGCCGGGGTTGATCACCATGCCGGAGGCCTTGGCCACCACGAAGCGGCGCAAGGCGGGGATCAGGAAACCGAGGGGCGCGAGGACGGCGAAGCGCAGGACCGTTCCCAGGGGGGCCAGCAGCGCGACGCCGATGAAAACCGCCAGCTCACGCGGCGGCCGGCGCGCAAGCGGATGGTACTCGGGGTCGCGGGCGGTGCCGTAGCGATCCTTGGCATGGTGCAGGATGTGCACGCCTTCGTACAACAGCGACGGCGTCAGGAAGGGCACGCCGATCAGGATGTTCCAGGCGACATGGAAACCCGGGACGTCGTCGCGCCGCAGATGGGTCAGCTCGTGGATGAAGCTGATGCCGCGGTAGAGGGACAGGATGCACACTACGCCGGCCGCGACGGCCCAGCCCGCCGAGGCGCTGGTGGCGGCGATCAGCAGGCTGAGCCAGGTGACCGCCGCCGTCACCGACAGGTCCAGCCAGTAGACGCGCGGGTTCGCCCGCGTCAGGTCGCGCGCGATGTCATTGGCCTGGCGGGCCAGGCTCTGTCCGGCGATGTCGGCGTGCGCGTTCAAGGAGCCCGATGTAAGGCCGACAGGCCGCTCCCCCAAGCCTCAATGCGAGGGATGCGCCGCTAGGACGCGTAAACCGCACGTTCGAAGGCTTCGAAGACGCCCAGCACGCGGGGATCGGCGAAGGGGAGGGACTGGGCGAACAACGCGCCTGCCAGCCCGGCTTGCGGATCGGCCCAATAGTAGCAGTTGGGCAGGCCGGCCCAGGCGAGGCTGCCGGCCGAACGGCCGCCGGGCAGCGGCTGGTGGTTCTGCAGGAAGCCGAAGGTGAAGCCCTTGGCCACGTCCGGCATGGGCAGATAGTCCAAGGACAGCTGCGGCTGGACGCTCCGGATCTCGCCCACCGACGCCAGGCTGGTCTGGCTGGCGCGGAGCTGAGCAATGGTGCTGGCAGACAACACGCCGCTGCCGCCGCTCACCACGGCGCGCAGGAACCTGAGATAGTCGGAGGGCGTGGAGAACAGCCCGCCGCCGCCGCGCAGGTCGGCTGGCAGCGGTGGGATCGGGTCGATGGGCGCCAGCGTCCCATCCGGCAGGCGAGCATGCAGGCCGGCCCGTCGCCCGGTCTGCTCAGGCGTCGGGTCGAAGCCGGTGTCGGTCATGCCGAGCGGCTCAAACAGGATCTCCGACAGCACCTCGCCGAGCGTGTGGCCGGCGGCAGCTTCGATCAACAGGCCCACGACGTCGATGCCGACGCCGTAGCACCATCGCGCGCCGGGCTCGAAGACCAGGGGCAGGCCCAGCCCGCCGGCGCTCGCCAGGCTCAGGCCGCGATGCTCGAGGTAGCGGACGATTTCCGCATTGTTGAAATCGTAGGCCAGTCCGGAGGTGTGGGTGAGCAGCGTGCGCAAGGTGAGCGGTTGTTGCGCCGGCTGCAGGATGGGCGCGCCCGCAGCGTCGAAGCCCTGCAGCACGGAAGGGTTCGCCAGGCCGGGAAGCCGTCGCCCGACCGGCTCGTCCAGGTCCAGCAGGCCGCGCGCGACCAGTTCCAGCGCGGCGGCCGAGGTGATCGCCTTGGTGCAGGAGGCCACCCAGAAGACGGTGGCGGGGTCCATGGGCGTCCGGTCCGCCTGACCGCGCGCGCCGGCCACAAAGGTGCGGATCTCCCCGCTGGGAAGGACGACCGCGGCGGAGAGGCCGGGCGCGACGCCGCTGGCTATCGCATCGCTCAGCAAGCCTTCGATCGTCTTGGGATTCATCGCATTTCCCCGCGACGGAGCTTACCGCTTGAGCCGGCGGTCCGTCGTCACTACCTTAGACCTCGGCGGGTCCTGCTGCGGCTCTCGTCGAAGGCGACATATTCCAGCGACCTTAATTCACTCAAAGGGAGCTGTCCCTGCCCGCGACCGTGGTTTCGGGCAAACGGCGCCCACCTGGTACAACCAGGTCGAGGGAATGAAACAGTCCTTCACGGCTTTTGCGGCGCCGCCACCCTTCGTGCTCTAGGAAGGGCTGTGATCGGAACTCCTGACAAACAGGCCTTACGTGCGCAGCTGCGCAGCCTTCGGCGGCGGCTGGCTGGCGAAATCCCGGATGCGGGCGAGCGCGCCGCCGCCTTGTGGCCCACGGTGGCCCGACCGTCCGGCCAGGTGTTCGCCCTCTACCATCCGGCAGGCTCCGAACTGGACCCGACGCCGCTGCGCGCGCGATTGCCTGCGGACGCGATCGCGTTGCCGATGGCGCAGTCGCGGGAGGGGGTGCTGGTGTTCCGCCGGCACGCTGCGGGCCAAGTCCTGGCGCCCGACGCCCTGGGCATCCCGGCGCCCACCCTCGACGCCCCGGCCGTGTTGCCGGACGTGGTTTTCGCGCCGCTGCTCGCCTTCGACCGCCACGGTGGACGGCTGGGGCAGGGCGGCGGACACTATGATCGGACCCTGGCGAACCTTCGCCGCATGAAGACCGTCTTCATCGTGGGCTTGGGCTACTCCGGCCAGGAGTTGCCCGAGATCCCGATGGAGCCGCACGATCAGCGCCTGGACGCGATCCTGACCGAGACGGCCTACCTGGAATTCGGGTAAAGAGCGCAGATGAGATTTGCGTTTTTTGGCGATGTGGTCGGCCGCTCGGGCCGCGAGGGCTTGGCCGAGCACCTGCCGGGCCTGCGTCGGGCGCTGGGGCTGGAATTCGTCATCGTCAACGCCGAGAATGCCGCCGCCGGCTTCGGTATCACCGAGAACACCGCACGCGAGCTGTTCGACGCGGGCGCCGACTGCCTCACCCTGGGCAACCATTCCTGGGACCAGAAGGAGGCGCTGACCTATATCGTCCGCGAGCCCCGGCTGATCCGGCCGGCGAACTACTCCGCGTTTTCCGACGTGCCGGGGCGCGGCGCCAACCTGTTCGAGACCCAGGCCGGCAAGCGTATCCTGGTCGTCAACGTGCTGGGTCGGGTGCACATGGACGCCCTCGATGACCCCTTCGCCGCCGTCGACAAGGCGCTGGAGTCCGCGCCCCTGGGCATGGTCGCCGATGCGGTGGTGGTCGACATGCACGCCGAGGCCACGTCGGAGAAGATGGCCATGGGTCACTTCTGCGACGGCCGCGCCAGCCTGGTGGTGGGCACTCACACCCACGTGCCGACCGCCGACGCCCAGGTCCTGCCGGGCGGCACGGCCTACCAGACCGACGCCGGCGCCTGCGCCGACTACGACAGCGTGATCGGCAACCAGAAGGAAGAGCCGCTGCGCCGCTTCACCACCCGGATCGCGGGCGGTCGCTACAAGCCCGCCGAGGGACCGGCGACGGTTTGCGGGGTGTTCGTGGAGACCGACCCGTCCACGGGCCTCGCCCGTCGCATCGAGCCGATCCGCGTAGGTGGCCGGCTGGCCCAGACCATCCCGTCCGTCGAGGCGGTCGGGGCGTAGGCTCTAAGCGACGGCCGCCGCTTCCGACTTGGCTTCGGGGGCAGGCCTCGCAGCCAGCACCTCGGCGATGGCGCCGATGAGGGCGGCCGGCTGGACTGGCTTGTGCTGCAACGCGTCGAATCCCAGGGCCTTGAGGCGGGCTTCTTCGCCGGGCATCGCGTCTGCGGTCAGGGCGACAACCGGCGTATCGGCGCGGCCGACCTGACCGTCGCGCAGCCGGCCGACGGCCTCGATCCCATCCATGATGGGCATGTGCACGTCCATCAGGATCACGTCGAACGCCTCGACGCGCAGCCGCTCCAGCGCCTGGGCGCCATCGGACACGCATTCCACGTCCGCGCCCGCGGCCTCGAGCAGCGCGCGCGCCACGGCCTGGTTGATCGGATTGTCGTCGGCCACCAGGATCCGGATCGTCGGCAGCGCGTCCGGCTCGGCCGTCTCGACGGTGGCCGGTTCGGCCTCGGGAAGCGGCAGCCAAACGCGGAAGGCGGAGCCGCGGCCGGGTTCGCTTTCAACTCCGATCTCGCCACCCATCATGGTGGAGAGCTTACGACAGATCGCCAGGCCCAGGCCGGTCCCGCCGAACTTGCGCGCCGTCGAAGCGTCCGCCTGGGCGTAGGGGCGGAAAAGGGCGCGGAGCTGTTCCGGCGTCATCCCGATACCGGTGTCGGCGACCACGATCTCGACGCCGCCGTCGCCGTCGGCCGCCGGCGCCGCGCGCATCCGCACGGTCACGCTACCCGCCGCGGTGAACTTCAGCGCGTTGGAGATCAGGTTGAGCACGATCTGCCGCACGCGGGTTTCGTCGCCGAGCACCAGGGCCGGCAGGTCGGGCGCGGCCTCGCAGCTCAAGGCCAGGCCCTTGGAGCGTGCGATCTCCGACCAGAGTTCGACGGCCTGGTCACCCAGCACCTTCAGGTCGAACGCGGCCACTTCGAGGTCCATCCGGCCGGCCTCGATCTTCGAGATGTCCAGCGCATCGTTGAGGAGCGACATCAGGCCATCGCCCGAGCGGATGATGGTGTCCACGTAGTCCTGCTGACGCGGGTCGAGTTGCGTGCGCTGGAGCGCGCGCGCCATGCCGAGCACGCCGTTCATGGGCGTCCGCAATTCGTGGCTCATCATGGCCAGGAAGGCCGTCTTGGCCTCGTTGGCCGCCTCGGCGGTGTGTTGCGCCTCGGCCAAGGCGGCGGCGTTGCGCAGGTTGGCTTGCGCGTTGGCGGCGGCGTAGACCAGCATTATGGTCAGGGCGGCGGTCAGCGTGATGAGCGGCGCGCCGGTATAGCCGCCGAAGGCCACCGGCAGCAGGATCCACAGGCCCGCTGGAACGACGCCCATCGCCACCAGGATGGCCGGCGCCCGGAACGAGAAGCTCTGCGCCTGGATCAGCATCCCGGCGAGGATGGCTACGGCCAGCAGGCGGAACGGTTCCTGGCCTGAGGTCCAGGACAGGATGGCGACCGCCGCCCACACCAGACTCGAGGCGAACATCAAGGCGATATAGGCCGCTCGCTGACGCCGGCTCATGGCGTATCCGCGCCCCACCGGCCGGGTGACAAGATGCGTCCAGGCTTCTGCGGCAATGAACGTGACGAACCAGCCTGCGCCCCAGGCCATCCCAAAGGTGTAGGCGGTGATCAGGGCCGTGCCGCAACCCACCGCCATGCGAAGCGCGAACAGGTGGCGCGCGGTGGCGGCCACCGCGTCCAAACGCTCGTCCAGCAGGCTCCAGGCCCTTGCGATCACAGCGGAATGCACCCCTACCAACCGGCCCGTCGCACATCCCAGTGCGGCGTCCTGTCGCATCAACCTGCCGCAGAAACATGAACGGACCGTTTTTTCGGCGACGCTTGTTACGCCAAACGCGCGTTTCCGGGTCGGGCCGCCCGGGCTAGGTTGCGGTTGGGATCACGCAGGAGAGCAGATGCTGGCCAAGTTCCTCGTTCGGGCGGCCTTCGCCGCCCTCGGCCTCTGGGTCGCCTCGGCCGTCGTGCCTGGCGTGCACGTTTCGAACACCGGGACCTTGATCGTCGCGGCGGTCCTGCTGGGGGTGGTCAACGCGCTGGTCCGACCCGTGGTGTTCATCCTGACCTTGCCGCTGACGGTGCTGACCCTGGGCCTGTTCCTGCTGGTGGTGAACGCCGCGATGATCGGGCTGGTGGCCATGCTGCTGGGCGGCTTCAGCGTGAACGGCCTGATCCCGGGCATCCTGGCGGCCATCGTGACCGGTATCGCCAGTTGGATCGGCGGCATGGCGCTCAGGGACGACCGGCGGTAGGGCGCTTCCCTCCGGCCGCGGTGCGGGGAGGCAAAGAAAAAGGGCGGGACCCTGCGGTCCCGCCCCCTATCCTCGGTCTGCGGTGAGCCTGGACTAGAAGTCCATGTCGCCCATGCCGCCCATGCCGCCGGGCATGCCGCCGCCGCCG